>CAYOTD010000258.1:0-7244 GCA_964406685.1 uncultured Solibacteraceae bacterium
GGAACCAAGCCAGGAACAGATCGGCCGAGTGCGCGGTCGCGCGATCGTAGTACAGGCGTTCGAGCACGCGGTCCGCGCCCAGGACGGCGAGTGTGCCAGCGGGGATCGGCAGGTCCCGGTAAGCCTGCCAGCCGGCCACGGCGCGGGGGAAGCGGTCCAGGTCCGGGGTCGGGGGAAGGCGTTCCAGGCCCACGATATCGCGCACGGCGAAGGCCTGTGCGGACAGCAGCGCCAGGAGCGCGAACAGGACTCGTTCAGGGGTGAGCGCGGCCGGCATGGATTCGGCTAAAAGCCCGGTGGAGCAAGCTCAGAGCGGGCAGCGAGACGGCGAAAACGAAAGCTCCCGAGACAAGGTGAAACCACCCCTCGGCGTAAGCCGGATCGATGCTGGCCAGCCACGCCGCGCCCGCCACGCGCACGGCGTTGGCCCCCACCGCCACCGGGACGATGGCCGCCAGTAGGGCCCAACGCATCCACGGCCGGCGGTCGTAGAGCCAGGCGAACATCACCGCCAGCAGTCCCAGGGAGAGCAGAAAGCGCAACCCGTTGCAGGCCTCTTCCACCACTACCTGGCGGTGCGCGATCTCCAGGATGTTGCCGTTCACCGTCACGGCAAGTCCCGCCAGGCGCAGCAGCAGGGCGGCGAGGCGCGTCGCCGCCAGTTGCAGCGGCAAGGTGGTCTGGTTGTAGACCACCGCCAGTTTGGGCAACAGAAACACGGTGAGCGCCAGCGGGAAGGCCCAGGCCCTGAGATACGCCGCGCCGCCCAGGGCCAGCACGGCGCCGGCGGCGGACACCACCAACGCCACCGCCCCGGCAAACAGCCCCGCTCCGCCGGCGGATGCCAGGTGCGCGGCGGCGCCTGCCAGGAGCAGCGCAAAGCCCCACGCGCTCGGCCGGGGAGCCAGCGTCCGCCACTGGTCCCGGTCCCGCCAGACGACCCAGGCGATGCACAAGGGCACCAGGAAGCCGTGGCTCATGTCCTCGTCGTCCCACCAGTGTCGGGCCAGACCGGCGACGACCGGCGCGTAGCACAACGCCAGGGCCAGGGCCGCCAGCGCGGGAATCCAGACCTTTCGCCGAACCGCTGCCAGCACGGGGACAATGATACCGCAAGAAGCTACTTCAGCCAGCGCTCGAAGAAACGCTGCCAGGCTGGATCGATGTGGGGGCCGTTGGCGGCGTGGCCGTCGGCGGTAGAGACGAATTCGAGGCGGTCGGGGACGCCTAGCAGCTTGTAGACTTCCCGGGCACGGTTAACGTAGCCCCAGCTTTGCAGGTCATCGGAATGACCGCCGCGGTCCTCGGTCTGGTTGCAGCCGATCAGCAGGAAGGGGCGCGGGGCGGCCAGGGCGAGCAGTTCGTGGTGGTCGTGCTCGAACCCCGGGCGCTTGGGATCGGGGTTGAGCAGGCTCAGCACGGTGCGCTCAGGAGTGGGGATGTCGGGAAAGGGCCGGAGCCAGTCCAGATACCAGCGCTCGTAGTAGTTGGTGCCTCCGTTGACGGCGATGTGGGGATCGAGGGAGACGGTCGCCTTGATCTCCGGGGCGAAGGCGGCGACGTAGATGGCGGTCTTGGCGCTTAGGGAGAAGCCGATGAAGCCGATGCGGCTACGATCGACGTCTTTGCGCGCGCGCAGGAACTCCGCTTCGCGCTTGACGTCGTAGACCATCCGGCCCATGGCCAACCAGTGGCCAAAGCGCTCGTAGACCTTCTCCTGCGCTCCGGTGCGGGCGGCGGTCCCGTCCCGGTAGTTACGGATGTGGGCCCAGCCGGTGAGGACGACGTAGCCGCGCGAGGCCAGCCAGGCGCCCCACCACTGCTCGGGCTGGGTGTAGTCGGGAGTGGACGAGGTCCAGGCGATGACGGCGGGGAAGGGCCCCGGGCCCTGGCCTTTGGGGATCAGCAGAAGGTGGGGCTGGTAAAAGTCCTTCTCCATGGGGAGATCGAGGCGGATGCGGGTGTAGGTCCCTTTGTCCTGCTGATCGAGGATGCGCGCTTTGCGGATATCGCCGAACCAGCGGCGGTCCTGTTTGGACGGCTCGACCTTGCCGAGGATCTGCATCCAGAGCTTCAAGAGCTCGGGCCGCTTCTTCGCGTTCCATTCTTTCGCGGAGGAGAACCCTTCCACCAGGGAGGGGATGAGCTGGGTTTCGGCGCCGGGTTCGGGCGCGGGGCTGCCGGGGGAGGTCACGCGGTGCTGGTTGAGGCGCTGGGGGCCGTCCACCAGCAGGGATGCCAACAGGAGAGGGAGCAGGATCATGGCGCTCTGAAGGCAAGTTTAGCTTTTAACACGCGGCGGCGTCGACGGCGGCGGGCGGGGTTGCTAGACTTGGGGGTGGGGCGGCGCCCATGCTGCCGCTCCGGCGGAAGTGAACCTGTTTCCCATCGACCGGATCAGAGCGCAGATCGCACCCGAGACTCCCCTGCGCGATGAGTCCAAGCTTCCCACGGCTAAGATCGCCTCGTTTCAGTACCTGGTGGTGGCGGTGCTGGTGTTTCTACTGTCGGGGTTCTGGGAGCTACAGGTACGCAACCCAGAATTCTACAACGAGAAAGCGGAGCGGAACCGTATCAAGTCGCTGCCGCTGCCGGCGCCGCGGGGCAAGATCCTGGACCGCGACGGCCGGGTGATCGTCGACAACCACTCCTCGTTCAGCCTGATCCTGTCGCGCGACACGCTGAAACCCGAGCATGTCCGGTTCATCGCCGACGGGTTGAACCTGGTTCCAGGCGAGTTGGAGGCGCGCCTGCGCAAGTTCCGGTCGCGGCCGGCGTATGAAGCCGTCATCATCAAGGACGAACTGACCCCGGGCGAGCTGGCATTTGTTGAGGCCCACCGCGACACCGAGACCTTCCCCGAGTTGGAGTTGATCCACGACCAGCGGCGGCTGTATCCCCGCGACGGCCTGGCGGCGCACGTTATCGGATACGTGGGCGAGGTCAGCGAAGCCGAGCTCGACACGGCGGAGTTCGCCCGCTACAACCAGGGCGACGTCGTCGGCAAGGTCGGCATCGAACGGCAGTACAACGACATCCTGATGGGTGTGGACGGACAGCGGCGCGCGATGGTGGACAACCGGGGGCGGGTGCGGGCGGTGCTGGGCTTCAAGGAAGCGGTACCGGGAAGGAACCTGCAACTGACCATCGACCTGGACCTGCAAGCGGTGGCGGAACTGGCGATGGAGGGCAAGCGGGGCGCGGTGGTGGCGCTGGACCCGCGGTCGGGGGAGGTGCTGGCGATGGTGAGCCGGCCGGCCTTCGATCCGAACAAGTTCGCCGGCCGGATCCGCTCGCGGGACTGGGGGGACCTGATCAGCGACCCGGACAAACCGCTGCTGAACCGCGCCATCCAGGCGCAGCTTGCGCCGGGATCGACGTTCAAGCCGATCATGGCGCTGGCGGGGCTGGAGTCGGGCGTCATCGACGATCAGTTCCAGGTCCGCTGCGGCGGCGGGGCGGTGTTCTACGGGCGGTACTTCAAGTGCCACATCAAGCAGGGCCACGGCGCGGTGGAATTGCACAAGGGCCTCGCGCAGTCCTGCGACGTGTACTTCTACAACGTCGGCAACCGGCTGGGGATCGATCGCATCGCCCAATACGCGGAACTGACGGGGTTGGGGCGGAGGACGGGGATCGACCTGCCGAGCGAGGCGGAAGGTCTGGTGCCGTCGACGCGATGGAAGGCGCGCAACTACCGCCAGAAATGGTACGCGGGAGAGACCATTTCGGTCTCGATCGGCCAGGGCGCCCTCACCGTGACCCCGATCCAGTTGGCATACGCCATTGGGGGGTTGGCCACAGGCGGCGTCTGGCACCGGCCGCACCTGGTGAAGGAGCGCCGGGACGACGAGCGGGCGCGGCGGGCGGAGCTGAATCTGGACAATGTCGCCAAGATCATCAACGGGATGTACGCGGTGGTGAACGAAGGCGGCACCGGGGCGCGCGCCCGGCTGACCGGCGTGGAGGTGTGCGGGAAGACCGGGACGGCCCAGTTGGCCTCCAACGAACTGCTGAAAGGAACGGCGCTGGGCCGGACCATGAAGGACAACGGCTGGTTTGTCGGCTTTGCGCCGCGCCAGGCGCCGGAGATCGTGGTGGTGGCGCTGTTTGAAGGGGGCGAGCATGGCACCGCCGCGGCGCCGATCGTGCGCGACGTGATCAAGGCCTACTTCGACAAGAAGGCCCGCAACGCCCCCAGGACCCAGTTGGCCGGCTTGCCGCTTCTGCTTCCCCCGCCAGCGGAGGGGCTCCCGTAGAGATGGCCCGTTACCGCTCGATTCGCGATCTGGACTGGCCGCTGCTGGTAGTGGCGCTGGCGATCTCGGGAGTGGGCGTGCTGCAAATCTACAGCGCGACCCACGATACGATCTGGCAGGACGCCTGGTGGAAGCAGATTCTGTTCATCGGCCTGGGCCTAGCGGGGCTGTGGATGATGACGAAGATCGACTACCACACCCTGCTGGGGCAGGTTCCGGTGCTGTATGGCATCACCGTCCTCCTGTTGATCGTGGTCGCGCTGGTGGGAGCGACGGTGTTCGGCTCGCGGCGCTGGATCACTCTGCCGGGAGGGTTTCACTTCCAGGTGTCGGAATTCGCTAAACTGGTGCTAGTATTACTAATAGCCCGGTACATGACGGAGTTGAAGGGGGAGCGGGTCGAGGCCTCCGATCTGCTGAAGGTGGGAGGCCTGGTCGGGATACCGATGCTGCTGGTGATGAGGCAGCCGGACCTGGGGACCTCGCTCACCTATCTTCCGATCCTGGCCGTCGGTGTATTTCTGGCGGGCACCCGGTGGCAGTACGTAGCCACTGTCCTGGTGGTGGTGGTGCTGGTGATGCCGATCGGGTGGCGATTTGTGCTGAAGGACTATCAGCGCGACCGGTTATTGACGTTTATGAACCCCGGCCGGGACCCGAGAGGTTCCGGCTATCAGGTGATCCAGTCGCAGATTGCCGTCGGCTCGGGCGGGATCTGGGGCAAGGGAGTGACACGCGGCTACCAGACGCAGTTGCGGTTTCTGCCGGTGCCGCACACGGATTTCATCTTCTCGGCCTTCTCCGAGGAACACGGGTTCGTCGGGGTGGTCTTTGCGTTGGGTTTGTACTTCCTGCTTCTGATGCAGATTGTGCAGAACGCACAGACGGCGCCGGATCGCGCCGGCATGTTCATCTGCATGGGAGTAGGCGCATTGCTGTTGTTTCACTTGTTGGTGAATGTCGGCATGGTGGTGGGAAGGATGCCGGTTACCGGCATTCCGCTTCCGCTGATGAGTTCCGGCGGTTCCAACACGCTGTCGACGTTTCTGATGCTGGGGCTGGTAAACAACGTCCGGCTCCGGCGGTTTGCGACTTAAGAGAAAGAACGACGAGGCGGTCCGTAGCGGGTCCGCAAGGGTTGGCAGGAGCGGGTTTCGTTCGACAAGATTTCGGGAAACCGGTGTGCCGCCCGGTGTTGTCCGGCGCCGTAGCAGGCGAAGGATGGCGCGCCGGTTTCCAGCGGCGCCCGAAGACGTCCGAGGTTGAGATCTCCGTCTTTGGCGCCGGATGAAGGGCAGTTGTTGAGGTAACGGGCCGGCGGCTGTGACGCCCCGGCCTCCGCTCAGAAGCCTGCCGGCCACCCTGCCGGCTCCCTCCCGCGCGCCGCTTCGGGAGCGGAGTATTTCTACATGGCAAAAGAGCTGGTGGTTTCTTCGAACCGCCACGAGACGAAGTTGGCACTGCTGGAAGAAGACCAGTTGGTGGAGGTGTTCTTCCAGCGCTCCAACGAATACTCGTTGGCGGGTTCCATTCACAAGGGCCGGGTGACGAGAGTGTTGCCGGGAATGCAATCGGCCTTCGTCGATCTTGGCCTGGAACGGGATTGTTTCCTGTACGTCACCGACTTCTTCGAGGAAAACGAGGAGTACGACAAACTGGCCGAGGATCGGGGGGCGAAGGCCGAACGGGGCGAGCGGAGCGAGACGGCGGCCGCGCCCGCGGCCGGACCGGGGGCGGCGCCGGCGCCGGAGGCGGCAGCGGTTCCGGCGGAACGGGGGGAAGAAGCGGGGGACCGGGACCGGCGCGGGAGGCGCTCGCGGCGGAGGCGGAACCGCGGCCGGGGGTTCCCGGATTCGAAGTATGCCAGCGAACCCGCGCCTCGCGTCGAAGAACCGGTAGCGGCGGCGGCAACCGAGGAAAGCGGCGAATTCTCGGTGCTGCCGGGTGAGTCGCTGGCCAAGTACAGGCAGGCGGAGCCGGGGGAAGCGGATGAGGCCGGATTCGCCGAGGCCGTGGAGGCGATGGAGTCCGCGGCGCCGGTGGAGCCGGAGGCGGTGGTAGAAGCGGAGCCGGTCGAACCGCAGGCGGCGGAACTCGAACCGGTGGAGGCGGAGGCGGTTCCTCCGCCGGAGGACGAAGCGGTCCAGACGGAGATCGAACAAGCGGAGACCGGAGAAGCCGAGGAGGCGGAAGAGGCCGAAGGCGAACCGATGGAGACCTTCGCCGGCGAAGCGCCGCCGGACGACGACAGGCCGGAGGCGGAGGAAGCGGAAGAAGCCGCCGCGGCGGGGCCGCCGGTGGAAGAGGTCGAGCCGGCCCGCATGCCCCAGAGTCTGACGGCCACGCTGCGCGAGCAGGGGGGCCGGTTCATGCACCGCGTCTCGCGCCGCATGCGGCGCAAGGGGCGCGGAGGTCCCTACGGGGAAGGCGAGCGGCGCGAGGGCGAGCCGCGGGGCGAAGCGGGGTTCCGGCCCGAGACGCGACCGGTGGGGCGTCCCGAGGCGGCCGGCCGCCCCGAACGGGAGAACACGGGGCAGCCCTCGATCAGCGAACTGCTCAAAGAAGGGCAGGAGATCCTGGTGCAGGTGGCCAAGGAACCGTTGGGGCAGAAGGGGGCGCGCATCACATCGCACATCGCCCTGCCCGGGCGCTACTGCGTCTACATGCCGACGGTGGATCACATGGGGGTGTCGCGCAAGATCGCCTCGGACGAGGAGCGGATGCGGCTGCGGCGCATTCTGCAAGCGCATCGGGTGGGAATCCCCGGCGGATTCATTGTGCGCACGGCGGGGGAGGGCCACACCGAAGACGAGATCGCGCAGGACATGAACTACCTGTTCAACCTGTGGGTCGACATCCGCCAGAAGGCGGAGAAGCGGCGCGCACCGGCGCTCATCCATCACGACCTGGAGATCGTGCAGCGTATTCTGCGCGACCAGTTGAACGAATCGTTCAAGGCCATCTGGGTGGACAGAGAAGAAGTAT
>CAYOTD010000259.1:0-7230 GCA_964406685.1 uncultured Solibacteraceae bacterium
ACTCGGCGAGGGAATCCTCCGGCACCAGCAGTTCCCAATGCGGAATCGTGAACGGCACGTAGCAGAAGAACGGATTTTCCCGGTTGCGGCCGATGAAATCGAGCGCCTTCGCGGCGATGGCGTCGTGGGAGTACGTGCCCCGCCCGCCATTCTCGTTGCCCGGCAGCATCACCTTGCGGTCGTTGTGAAACAGGTATCGCGGATAGTACCAGTGGGCGTGCATCTGGTGCAGGTAGCCGTAGAACTCGTCGAAACCGTGCTTCCACGGCACGCCCTCGGTGCCGATGTCGCCCAGACCCCACTTGCCGAACATCCCCGTGGCGTAGCCGGCTCGTTTCAGCAGGTCGGCCACCGTGGTCTCCCCGGGGAGGATGGGTACCCCGCCGGCGTTCGAACGGACCGGCGTGTGGCCCATGTCCAGCCCGGTCATCAGGACGCTGCGGCTGGGCGCGCACACCGTGCAGCCGGAATAGGCGTCGGTGAAGCGCATGCCTTCACGCGCCAGCCGGTCGAGCTGGGGTGTGCGGATCTTCTCCTGCCCGTAGGGGCCGATGTCGCCCCAGCCGAGATCGTCGGCCATGATGAGAACGATATTCGGCTTGCGCGCGGGGGCCGCCGTCAGTCCCGCCGCCGCGGCCGAGAGGAACTCCCGTCGGGTTGTCATGGCCTTGATTCTAGATCAGACCCGCAGTTCGTAGCCGGCGGCTTTCATGCCGTCGATGATGCGCTGGCGGATCTGGCCGACCTCGGCGGAGGAGAGGGTGCGGTCGGGCGCGGCTACCGTCAGGCGGAACGAAACGCTCTTGACGCCTTCGGGCAGCGGCGGGCCGGAGTACTGGCGCACGAACTCGATGGTGTCGAGAGCCGCGCCGGCCAGCGCCGCCAGCTTCTTCTCCAGGTCGCCCGCCAACTCCCTCAGCGGCGCCATCACCGAGAGATCGAAGGCGCTCGCCGGGAAGCGGCGGATGGGCTGGTAACGCTTCTCGGCGCGGCGCAGGCGGTCCATTTCGCGGAGATCGATCTCGACGACGGCGGCGCGCCCGGTCTCGACCATCGACGGATGCAACTCGAACAGTCGCCCCACGCGGGCGTCGCGCCAGAAAAGCTCGGCCGCGCGCGCCGGATGCTCGAACGAACGCGCTCCGGCTGGCCGCGCCTCGATGCCCGGCATCAGGCACTCGGCCAACCGCTTCAGCTCGTAAATGCCGTCCTGGCTGTCTTCGCGGCTATAGATGGCCGCGGCCAGGTGCGGGACTTCATCGGGCAGCTCGGCGCCGGTCCGCTTGCGGATCTCGTAGCCGATCTCGAACAGCCGGAAGCGCTCGAAGTGCTTGGCGTTCTCGGTGATGTTGCGCCAGAGATTGGGGACCAGGCTCAAACGCATCAGGCCCTGCTCCTCCGAGATCGGGTTAGCCACTTCGACATGCGCAGCCGGGTCGAAACCGAACCTGCGCGCCAGATCCTCGTTGACGAACGAGTAATTGTAGACCTCGGTGAAGCCCTGCGCGGCCGCCATGTCACGGACTTGATGGTGGAACCGGCGCTCTTCATTGACGGGCGGCACGCTGGCGGGCAGCAGCGGCGCGGTGGGGGGAATCGTGTCGTAGCCTACAATGCGCCCGATTTCTTCGACCAGGTCGTCCTTGAGCGAGATGTCGCGCGTGGCCCGCCAGCTCGGCACTCGCACCGAGAACACGTGCGGTTCCGATTCTTCGACGCCGAAATGGAGCCGTTCGAGAATGTCGCGAACCTCGGCCGCCTCGATCGGGCGCCCCAACTTCCTGAGCAGCCAGTCCATCGGCAGCTTGATCGGCGGGGGCACGGGCAACTCCTTACGGCAGTCCACCAAACCGCCGGCGATGCGGATGCCGGGCGACACCTGCCGGAACAACTCCACCGCGCGCGCCAGGCCGCGCAAGGTGTTCACCGGGTCCTGCGCCTTCTCGTAGCGGATCGAAGCGTCGGTGCGCAGCTTCAGCCTGGCCGAGGTCTTACGGATGTTGGAGGCCTGGAAGTTGGCGCTTTCCAACACCACCCGCCGGGTCGTGTCGACGATGCCCGTATCCAGCCCGCCGATCACGCCCGCGATGGCGATGGGGCCGCGGGCGTCGGCGATCACCTGGTTGGTTTCGTCCAGCTCGTAACGCTCCTGGTTGAGGGCGACGATCTTCTCGCCCACCCGCGCCCGCCGCACGAAGATGGTGCCGCCTTGAAGGGTCGAGGCATCGAAGGCGTGCATCGGCTGCGCGATCTCGGCCAGGACGTAGTTGGTCACGTCGACGATGTTGTTGATCGAGTTGAGCCCGATCGACTCCAACCGTTGCCGCAGCCAGTCCGGCGACGGCTGCACGGTGACGTTGTCGAACACCAGCAGGCTGTACCGCGGGCAGAGCGCGAAATCGGCGATCTCGACGTTGATCGCCGCCGCGCCCGCCGGGATCAGGTCCAGCCGGGCGGGCTCTTTGAGCGGCTTGCGAAGGATGGCCGCCACTTCGCGCGCCATGCCATGGTGGCCCCACAGGTCGGGGCGGTGCGTCAGCGACTTGTTGTCGATCTCGATAATCCAGTCGCCGCCGCACGGCTCCAGGCCCTCGCACTCGGCCGTCTTCATCGTGATGAGCCGCATCAGCTCTTTGGGCGCGGCGTCCACGCCCTCGACCAGCTCGCAAATCCAGTTGTATGAGAACTTCACTTGCCGCCCCCTAGAACTGCCGCAGGAACCTGAGATCGCCGCTTTGGAGCAGTCGTATGTCGTCGATGGCGTAGCGCATCATCACCAGCCGCGTCAGGCCGAGCCCGAAGGCGAAGCCGTTCCACTCTTCCGGATCGATACCGCTGAAGCGCAGGACGTTGGGGTGCACCAGTCCGCAGGGCAGCAGTTCCACCCATCCGCCCTGCTTGCAGACCGGGCACCCCGAGCCGCCGCAGATCAGGCACTGAATGTCGAGTTCGAAGCCCGGTTCGACGAAGGGGAAGTAACCCGGCCGCAGGCGCACGGTAACGTCGCGCTGGAAAATGCCCCGCAGGAGCGTCTTCATGTAATAGAGCATGTGGGCGATGGAGACCTCCCGGTCCACCATCATCCCTTCGAGCTGATAGAAGGTGTGCTCGTGCGAGGCGTCCACCTCCTCGTTGCGGAACACGCGCCCCGGCGCGATCATCCGCAGCGGAGGACCCAGCTTGCGCATGCCACGCACCTGTACGGGCGAGGTGTGGGTGCGCAGCACGTGGCCATCCTTCAGCCAGAAGGTGTCCTGCATGTCGCGCGCCGGGTGGTCGGAGGGAATGTTCAGCGCGTCGAAGTTGTTGAACTCGGTCTCGACCTCGGGGCCGTCGAGCACGGCGAATCCCATGGAAACGAACAGGTCTTCGATCTCGCTCTGGATCTGCGTCAGCGGGTGCAGGCTCCCCGGGCGGATGCCGGGCGCGGGAAGGGTGGGGTCGAGCCATTCGGCGTCCAGCCGCGCCTTCAGCGCCTGCGCGGCGAACTCCGCCTGGCGCGCTTCCAACGCCGCTTCCAGCGACTGCTTCACCGCGTTGAGGCGCTTGCCGGTGGAGGCGCGCTCGGCCGGCGGCAGCTTCCCCACCTCCTTGCTGATCTGCGCGAGTGCGCCCTTGCGGCCCAACGCGTCGACGCGGACAGCTTGCAGCGCATCGGCCGAGCGAGCCTCGCGGATGCGCGCAAGCGCCGACGCCTCCAGTTGGGCAAGTTGGTCTTCAGACATGTTCGGTTATCCCTTGATCTCCCGGAACGCCTCTTCGATTTCGCGTTTGGCTTCGGGGGAGGGCGGCCCCAGCGGCAACCGGCACGGCCCCCCGTAGTAGCCGTTCAGGTCCATGGCGTGTTTCAGTCCCGGAATCCCGTACTTCGTGGTCACCAGGACGGCGGCGCGGGCGATGCGGTTCTGCCAGTCCCGCGCAGCCTCGGTTTCCCGCGTGCGGTGCGCTTCCCAGATGGCGATGGTCGAGTAGGGCGCCGCGTTGGCATAGGCCAACACCGCTCCCACCGCGCCCACCGTGAACGAGGGCCACAGCGTGGGCGCCGAACCCACCAGCACCTGGAAGCCCGGCTTTACCTCACGGATCATCTGCATGACCTTTTCCAGGTTGCCCGAGCTTTCCTTGATGGCGATGATGTTGGGGTGCTCGGACAGCGCCGCCACCGCCTCGGCCGGGATGTCGACACCGGTGGCTTGCGGCCAGTTGTAGATCGTCAGCGGAATCTTCGACTGGTCGGCCACGGCGCGGAAGTAGAGCATCTGGGCCTCGGCGCGGTGCAGCAGGTTCTTGTAGTAGTGGGGCGTGCGAACCATGGCCGCCTTGTAGCCTATCCCGGCCGCGTGGTTGGTAAGCCAGACGGTCTCGCGGACGCTCTCCACCCCCGTCCCGGCCATCAGCAGCTTGCCCGGAGCGGCGTACTCGGCCACCCACTCGAAGAGTTGAAACTTCTCCTCCGGCGTCAGCATGACGCTTTCGCCGGTGGAGCCGCAGACCACGTAGCCCGCCAGTCCCGTGCGGTTCCACTTCTCGACGTTGTGGCGGACCTTGGCCTTGTAGAGGTTGCCCTCCGCGTCGAACGGCGTCGCGATGGGCGGATAGATGCCTTCCAGCTTCAACCGCGTCTCCCCCAAAACAAAAAGCCTCCGGACACTCCCAGTATGGCGCGTCCGGAGGCTGATTCGAGACGACTACTTCACCTGCATCAAGATGATGACCAGGGTGTACAGAGCCAGCGACTCGATCAACGCCAGACCGAGAATGAGCGCGAAGCGGATGGCCGCCGACGCGCCCGGATTGCGGGCCATGCCTTCGCACGCCGCCGCCACGGCCTTCGCCTGGGCCAGACCGCAGACCGCCGAAGCGATCGCCATGGCGAAACCGGAGGTGATGGCCACCCAGTTGGTGCCCGCCGCGGCGCCGCCGCCCTGCGCGAACATGGGAGTCGCCAGAGCCAGCAGCGCAAGTAGCAGAGCCAGTTTGCTCTTCATTCGTGTTGCTCCTTTGTATGAATTCCGCCTCAGGGGGTGGTTCCCGTCATCCTCTTGCAGCCGGGCTCACACTCAGGCGGCAAAATGCCCGTATGAATCAGTGCTCGTGCGCCACCGCGCCGCTGACGTAGACGATGGTCAACAGCGTGAAGATATAAGCCTGTAAGAACGAAACGAAAACGTGCAGCCCCATGAAGATGACCGGGATGCCCAGCGGCACCATGCTCAAAAACGCCAGGGTCACCTGCTCGCCCGCGAACATGTTGGCGTAAAGACGGATCGTCAGCGAGAGCGGCCGGGCCAGAGAACTGATGATCTCGATGGGAAACATCACCGGCGCCAGCCACCAGACCGGTCCGGCGAAATGCGCCGTGTATTTCAACGGCCCGTGTTCCTTGATTCCCACCAGGTTGAAGTAGACGAAAGTCGCCAGCGCGCAGCCCAGCGGCACCGGTGGAAACATGGTAGGGGACTCGAACGCCGGGATAATGCCCAGCAGGTTCGAAAACAGAATGAAAAAGAAGATAGAGCAGAAGTAGGTGACGTACTTGTGGCCGTGGTGGACGCCCACGTCCACTACCTGCTCCTTAATGAACAGGTAAACGACTTCGAACAGGTGCTGGAGCCTGCCCGGCTTGTCCACCGACAGCTTCGGGCGCATCAGCGCAAACAGAACAATCATCAGCAACGCCACCACCACCTGCATAGTGACGAAGTTCGCCCAGGGCCGCTGGGGGTTCTCCGCGTGCGCTCCGACCAGCGCGAGAGCCGCCTGGCCCAAACCAGCCAGGTGCTCGTTGAAAAGCGCTGTCAGCCAAGACTCGTGTTCGGCCATAAGGATGCTCTGATTGGACTTCTCGGCGTTCGCCCGGCGGGCCGATACCGAAGATTTTCACTATATCATACCCGGAGGTGCCGGAACCGGCTCACCGATGCACGAATCTCGTGTACACTGTAGCCGTATGAGGAACGTCACCCTGAGCGCCGATGACGACTTGATCGAACTCGCCCGGCTGGTGGCGCGGTCGCGGAAGACCACCCTCAACGCGGCCTTTCGGGAGTGGCTGGAGCAGTACACCGCGCGGGAGGGAACCGCGCGCGAGGTGGACGCCCTGATGGATCGCCTCAGCCACGTCCGGGCGGGGCAGCGCTTCAGCCGGGAACAGATGAATGAGCGATAGGTTCTTCCTGGACACGAACATTTTCGTGTGCTCATTCGACGCCGGCGATCCGGCGAAAGCCGGTAGCGCCCGCAGGCTGATCCGGCAGGCGGTGGCGACCGGCAAGGGGGTTGTCAGCTACCAGGTTGTCCAGGAGTTCCTGAATGTCGCCCTGCGGCGATTCGCGGCACCGCTGACGCCTCTCGAAGCCGACCAATACCAGCGCACGATCTTCCTTCCCTTGTGGACCGTGCAGTCGTCTCCGGCGCTCTGCGCCGAAGCGCTGCGGCTAATGGGCCGGTTCAGCCTCTCCTGGTACGACGCGCTGATCGTTGCGGCGGCGATCGAGAGCGGCTGCACCCGGCTGCTGAGCGAGGACCTCCAGCACGGCCTCCGCGTCGGGAACCTCCGGATCGAGAACCCATTTCAGGCGGTCACGGCCTGACCGCCACCAGTTCGTAGACGACCTCGGCCATCACCGCGGCGACCGAGACGCTCAGCCCCGCCAGGGCCGCCGGCAGGCTGATACCTACATGCCTGACCAGGAAGTAGGCGCCTGCGCCGAAGATCGCGTAGCGGAACACGAGTAACACCAGGATCCGCTTGCGCGGAGGACGGGCACCCGGGGCGAGGGCGTCTACCACATGGCGGATCCAGCGGACGTGGAAGTAGGACACCGCGGCTCCCAGAAAATACCCCACCAGCGCGCGCCATCCGCCGATCAGGGCCGCCCCCGCCGCCCCGGCCAGCATCAGCGCCAGCATCCAGGCGTCGATGCGGTTCAACGCCTTCTGGAGGAACTGCTCTTCACTCGCCACGGCGGCGCGTGTCCTCCTGGAGCATACGGATCATCTGCACGAAGCCGGCGGCGATGCCCAGCAGCAGGAAGATGATGTAGAAGAAGCCGGTGCCGAGAGCGCGGTCGATGGCGCGGCCGATCAGGTAGCCCACGGCCACGCACGCCGGCAGCAGAAAGGCCAGCGAGCTGTATCGCCCCACCTGGTTGAGAAAGTTGCCTGACTCGCGTTGGGACACGCCCGCTCCCCGTCCCTTAGCTTAGCGCGGCGGCCTCGGGGCCAGTG
>CAYOTD010000260.1:0-7188 GCA_964406685.1 uncultured Solibacteraceae bacterium
CGAAGACCTGATCACGAAGCTGTGCCCCGTCCATTACGACGCCGCGGCCCGCTCCGAGCTTTGGGAGAAGATGCTCTACGAAGCCACCGGCGGCGACCGCGAGCTGCTCGACTTCCTGCAAGTCGCCGCCGGCTACTCGCTCACCGGCGCCACCGATGAAGAGGTGCTGTTCTTCGTGCACGGCCCGGCCGCTTCCGGCAAGAGCACCTTCCTCGAAGCGCTCAAGGCCACACTCGGCGACTACGCCAAGACCGCCGACTTCGAATCCTTCGTCCAGCGGCGCGAAGCCGGCGGGGTCCGCAACGACATCGCCGAACTGGCCGGCCGCCGCTTCGTGGTTTCCATCGAGGTGGATGAAGGCAAGAAGCTGGCCGAGGGCTTGGTGAAGCTCGTCACCGGCTCCGACACCGTGCGGGCGCGCTTTCTCTACCACGAGTCCTTCGAGTTCACCCCGGCCTTCAAGCTGTGGCTGGCCGCCAACCACGCGCCCCGCGTCAAGGACGACGACAGCGCCATGTGGCGCCGCATCCTGCGCATTCCTTTCGACCACCCCATCCCGCGCGAGAAGCGCCAGCCTTTCGTCAAGGCTACGCTGCGCAACCCCGCGATTTCCGGTCCGGCCATCCTCGCCTGGGCTGTCGAGGGCGCGCTCCGCTGGCGCGAGGAACGCCTGCAAGTGCCCGACGTGATCCGCCAGGCCACCGACGAGTACCGCCGCGACATGGACCCGCTGAAGGATTTCATCTCCGACTGCTGCGTGCTCCACGCCGACGCCTGGACCAGTGCGGCGCGCCTCTGGCAGGAGTACGAGGAGTGGGCCCGGCAGAACGGCGAGCGCTACATGCTCGGCCGCAACGCCTTCGGCGACCGCCTCCGCTCCAAGGGCTGCCAGCCCTTCCTGCGCCGCGCGAACGGCAATCCCACGCGCGGCTGGACCGGCATCGGATTGAGGGCCTCCGATGAAGCGTAACGGCGTAACGGACCGTAACAGCAGTTCCCGCAAACTTTCCCATATTGCGCCCTCGTATGCGAACTTTGCCCATCCCGGCGTTACGAGCCGTTACGCCGTTACGGGCAATCCAGCATCCCAAACGAGAAGACTGCATCGTGCTGAAACCAAAGCATAAAACGCATGCTGCCTTCACCGCGCACAGGCCGCTCCCCGTGCGCTATCAGAGGGCCGTAACGGCGATTCGTCAAAACGGCCCTCCAAAAACCAACTTCAAGCCGGCTTCAAGCGCGTTGAAGAACCGTTGCCGGCAGATTGAACACCCCGAAAGGAAACCATGAACATGTTTGCGAAGAAGACCCCGTTGGAACTGGCCCGCCTCGAGTTGGAAGCCTTCCAGAAGCGGGCCGCGAAGCTGGAAGCGCTCCATCGCGCCGAAGCCGCCGCCGGAGCCGGCGCGCTCCTTGCCGGTGACGACACGGCCATCTCTCAGGCCGCGGATACCATCACGAAGGCCGCCGCCGAAGTGCGCGTCATCGAGGCCGGCATCCGTGGCCTGCGCGAGCAGCGCGCCGCCGCCCTTGCCTCGGATCTGCGCCGCCAAGCCGAGTCGCTGCGCAAGCAAGCCGGCGAGAAACGCCAGCAGCAGGCCGATCTCGCAGCCCGAAGCCGCAAGCTGCTCGACGAACTGGGCCGCATCGAGCAGGTGACCTTCGAAAGCCTGCCGCCCACTGCCGGACTGCCGCGCTCCCTGGCGCTGCTCGAAGAAGCGGCCGCCGCCGAACGCGAGGCCGCCCGCCTCGAAACCGAGGTCCCCACTGCCGGCGAAGCCCGCGCCGAAACGCCCGACGAGTTGCTGGCCGCTGTCACGGCGCAAGGAGACCGCCTGCTGTATCCCGAGTTCGCAGCCATCGAGGACTGGGCCTGCGGCTGCGAAGCAGCGCTTCAGCGCATTGCGCCCACGCTGGCCAGCGCGCCGCGCACCTACCGCCTCGCCTGGCGCAACGCTGCCATCGACCCCGGCACATCTTCGCTCTGGGTGGCCCAGCGCTACTTCCGCCCCACCGGCGAAGGCAACCTCTTCGAGCCCGCCGCATGAACATCGAGCGCCGCGTCCTGGCCGCGCTGGCCGGCCCAATCGCCAGCGCCATGTTCACGGGCGGCAACCCCGCCGCCCGCTATCACCAGTGGGTCGTGGCCCTCCACGAGGCCTCCCACGCCGCCGTCGCCACCACCCTCGGCATCCGCCTCGAAGAGGTCTCGATCCTCTCCGGCCCCGGCACCCTGGGCCACTGCCGCTACCGCGGCGATCCCCCACGCGGCGCCGTCCCGCGCTCCGACACATCCCAGGCCCTCTGCATGCTCTGGCTCAGCCAAGGCTGCACCGGCTGGCGCGCGACCCGCAGCCACCTGCGCCGGCTGCGCCAGCGCGCCCACGACCTGGTCCGCGCCAACCTGTACCCGATCCACCGCCTCGCCGACGCCCTCCGCGCCCGCCACGAACGCGCCGGCGAAGAGGCCGAGCAGATCCTCGCCGCCGCGCGGGCCGAACTCGCCGTTGGGTCCTTCCAGGCGCCGATTTCCAGCCGGTAGCCCAATCCCACGCTGCGGCCAGACACTGCGCCCCGAATCTGGTTGACAACGGTTGACACGGTTGACAACCCCGAGCCCGGCAGCCCGGCTATCAACCTATCAACCCATCAACCTGTTTTCGGAAGCTCCCGCTACGCACAGCGTGCCGTTTCTCCACCCGCTGCCCGGAGCGCTGGAAGGGTCCCATGCCGGTGCGTGACTTTGCTGAACATACAAAACTTTGTATACTGTGATTGTGGCTGATTCCAAACCGGTCGAGTTTCGGGGCAGTTCCTTGGAAGACTTGCGCGCCTTCCCGCTGACGGCCAGGCGTGAGGCCGGCCATCAGTTGGACCAAGTGCAAAACGGCCGGGAGCCGGACGATTGGAAGCCCATGACCGGAGTAGGCCGGGGTGTGAAGGAGATTCGAATTCGGGATGAGGCTGGCGCGTTCCGCGTCCTTTACGTCGCGAAGTTCGCCGACGCCGTCTACGTGCTGCACTGCTTCCAGAAGAAGACCGAGAAAACCAGCAAGGCGGACGTGGAGCTTGCCGCCAAGCGTTACCGCGAGTTGTTGAAGGAGCGGGGGCAATGAAGAAACAACGTTTTACCAGCGTGTGGGACGCCATCGAAAACACGCCCGAGCAGGCCGCCAAGATGAAGCTGCGCTCGGCGCTGATGATCGCCTTGAAAGATCACATCACCCGTGCCGGAATGAGTCAGGCGCAAGCGGCCCAGCTCTTCGGCGTGACGCAGCCGCGCGTCTCCGACCTGATGCGCGGCAAGATCAACCTGTTTGCCCTCGACGCGCTGGTGAACATGGCGACAGCCGCCGGCCTACGCATCGAGCTGCGCGTGCGGAAAGCCGCCTAACCGAACCGCCAATCACCCGGCGCAAAGCGCTCCAGCCACGCACCTTTAACTCGCGGCCGAGTTCGTCTGCGCCCAGTGGTTCCTGCGCAGCCACACCCGCGCCGATCGCCAGTACTGCTCATCCACGTGCCGCATGCGCCAACTACGCGGCCGGGCGGGGTGAGTTGGGAACGCTTCCGCTACCGTACTCCTTGCACGAAGACGCCATGTTTTTCTAGCTGGCGAATGAGCTGCTGTTGGCCCACGTGATACTGCGAGTGGGTTATGGCAGTTCCGTCTTCTCCAATGACGAACACCTGTCGCTGCTCAGGGACGTAACGTGCCGCAGCACCCGCCCATGGGATCAGTTGCTTTTTGAGACCCAAGAACCGCCTTTGAATTAGCCCGGTTTGCGAGGTTGCGATCTCACCTGGTTCTCCAAGGATGCATCCAAGTCCCATTAAGGCACCCATCAATACCAAAAACCAATCGATTCTGGTCGATGCTTGGGCCGCGACCTTGTAAGCGGCAAACAGCATCACAGGCCCACCCACCCGAAACGCAACCCTCATGCCGATACCGACCGGGTAACGGAACCCAGCACCGGCTTTCTTGGCCGCCTGGTATGATGCTTCAACCGCAACGAATCGAGCCAGGAATAGCGCCGCAGCTATGGCGAGCGAATCCTCAAACATCTCGGCCTCAGCTCCTCTCCACCTTAGTGGTTCGCCTCTTCTTCTTTCTTTTTGACGATTGTCTTGACAGTTGCTGAGGCGGCCGCACCTGCAACTCGCTGTTGGGTCTGCAACTGCGCCTGCCGTTGCCCAAGGCTCGGGGACGCCTTAACTCCTCTCGCAAGCTTGTCTTCGCCGACCGACACGGCGCGCCCAGCTTGCGTACCCTCCTTAACCAAGGGTTTTACAACCGTGGCATTCACAGTGGCGGTTACGGCTCCAACAACGGCACTCTTTAAAAGCTGTCCTGGAGTTCCAAGTGCAGCGTTCGCGTCACCAGTTTGGAGGCCGCGCTCCGTTATTCCACCAACGACCCCTGATATGGCTCCAGCCGACGCTTGCACCGCCGTGCCAGTTGCCAATGTGGTCGTCGCCGAAAGGCCGATAATTTCGGCCGGCGCTGACAATAACCCCATGGTCCCTCCAGCCACGGCACCCGCCGTGCCCGCGATGAGGACGCTCTTCCAATTGATATCCTGATCCGGGTGTGACCACTTCTGGCTGATGATGGAAGCAGCTGCGCCGCCGGCAGCACCCAGCGCGGCCGTGCACCACGGAATACAGTGACCGTCAGGGTCGGTATACCTGAGCGGGTTGTTCAAAACGTAGGCGTATTTGTTGAGAGATTGGGGATTCTCTATGTCTGCGTAGGGCAGGGGGCCAGGCGGTTCAACCTGACCACCCGTAAATGGATCGACTGGGCCACCGTTAAACTCGTCCGGCGTCGTGAACCTCCCCTGCGCGCTTGAGAAGTACCTCGCCCCGAAGTAATCGAGGCCGGTTTCCGCATCGCGTTCCTTGCCGGTAAACAGCGGGTACCCGTCCGCCGACGCCGTGGCCGCCGGGTAGCCCATCGCTTCCGTCCGCCCGCCCACTCCCGCCGGGATCTCTTCCCCGTACGGCAGGTAATCGTGCCGCCGCACCGCAACCCCCGCCCCGTTCGTCAGCATCCGCGTCGATCCCAGCGCGTCCACCGTCACCCAGCAGGTCGTGCACAGCGCCGCCTGGCTCGTTCCTCCGTACTCCGCCGCCAGCTTGCCCTGCGCGTCGTAGACGTACACCGTCGTCTGCCCCGCCTCCAACTTCTTCACCCGCCGCCCCAGCCCGTCGTACTCGTACTCCGTCGTCACCCCGTTCAGCACGCTCGTCTTCAGCCGGTTCTCCCCATCATACGTGAAGGTGCGTGCCGCCAACTGCGTCAGGTTCCCGGCGGTGTAGACGATCCCCAGCCCGGGGTTGGTCAGGTGGTTGGTGCCGGCTTCGATCCACGCCTCCGAGGTGGGCGTCAGCGCCGATGGCGGCACCCCGCTGTTGTGCTCCCTCCAGGTGTTCCCCCACCGGTCCAGGCCTTGCTTCTGGCACCAGGCGCGGATCCCCACGGCGCAGTCGGCCGGGTTGGCGGCGTTCTCCCCCGCCACCGTCAGCCGGTTCAGCCCGTCGTAGCGGTAGCTCTGCACCAGGGTCAGTCCTCCCGCCTGGATCGTCTGGCTGAGCGGGTTGCCGTTGTTGCACACCGCCCGCCCGCCGGTGCAACTCCCGCTCCACTCATAGTTGTATCCCAACACCAGCAGTTGCGCCGCCGTCAGCGTCTGCAACTGCAAGCGGTTGGTGTACGCGGTAGTCTCCGCCACTCCGTTGCCCAGCGTCAGGCTCCGCACCGCTCCGTGCGCCCAGTACGCCAGCCCGGTGGCATAGACGGTTGGCGCCGCTGCCTTCATTCCGCCGATCCCGTTCACCCGGCCCCCGGCGTTGAACTGCCAGGTCACCGTCCGCCCCGAGGGATACACCTGCTGCTTCAACCCGTCGGCCAGGTTGTAGGTGTAGGTGAAGCTGTAGGAGGGCTGTCCCACGGCTCCCCGCTGCGTGCTCCCCGTCACCCGTCCCAGGGCGTCGTAGCCGTCGTAGCGCGTCCTGGACACCGCCGAGGTGACCGAGATCAGCCGCCCCCAGCCGAACGCCACCGCCGCTTCGCCGCTTTCCGCCGTGTCGTAGCGGTACGTCACCGCCGGTGTCTGGCCGTCGCTGTAACTGGTGCCCGTCAGCCGGAACAGCGGGTCGTCATAGCTGTGGGTGGTCACCACGCCGCGCGCGTCGGTCCGCCTCCACAGGTTCCCGTGGGTGGGGTAGTAGGTGTAAGTCACCGGGCCGTTCTCCGGGTTGGTCGCGCTGCGCAGCCGCCCCAGGGTGTCGTAGGCAAAGCTGCGCACCTGGGTTCCCCGCGCGCCGGCCTGGGTCACCGTGGTCAGCCGGTCGGCGGCGTCGTAGGTATACAGCGTGCTCCATTCCGCCGACCCAACCTCGACCACCTCCACCAGCCGTCCCAGCCCGTCCATCCGGTTGCGCCGCGTGGCGCCGGTTTCATCGGTCAGCGTGACCCGCTCGGCCGTGTAGCTGGTGGTGGCTACGCCCGTGCTGTTGGTGTTGCCCCCCAGAGGGAAGGGCAGCGCTTCGCCGGAGAACGACTCCACTTCCGTCACCCGCCCGTTGAGGTCCCGCTTGGTCCGCCTCCAACCGCGCGCCGCCGCCTGGCAGTTCTGGCTGGTGGTGCCGCAGTAGGGGTTCGACACGAGTTCGTAGCTCGCGCCAGTGGTCACCTTGTAGCGGTAGTCGGTCAGCAGGTTCAGCGCTCCGGCGTCGTCCGGCTCCTGGGTCTGGTAGAGCCGGCCCAGTTCGTCGTACACCTGAATCCGTGTCAGGTTCCTGCCTGCGTCCAGCGGGGAGGTCACCGTCACCGTGCGGCTGGCGTCGTTGTACTCGGTGGTGGTCGTCCTTATCACCACCACCGTGCCCGAGGCTGCCGTGCCCGAGCCTTCCGTCACTATCAGCGGCCTGCCCAGCACATCGTAAGACATTTGGCGCCAGCGGGCCTGAGCGGGTTCGGTGGGGTCCACCTCGGTCAGGCTGGTCACCAACCCGGTGGGCCGGTCGCACGCCCTCCTGGTCTCCCGCCCCGCCCGGATGACCGAAACCGGGCACAACCACTCGCTGTCGTAGGTGTAGGTCGTCAGAACGCCTCGCTCGGTCGTTCCCTCCGTGCCAACATTGATGAGACAGCTCCCCCGGTCGTAATTACTGAGCAGG
>CAYOTD010000261.1:0-7158 GCA_964406685.1 uncultured Solibacteraceae bacterium
GACGATGCACAGCGAGCGGCCCGGCCACCGCATGTACGAGCAGTGGCACCCGCTCGGGGTAGCGGGCGTGATCACGGCTTTCAATTTTCCCGTCGCCGTCTGGGCATGGAACGCGATGATCGCGGCCGCCTGCGGCGATTGCGTTCTGTGGAAGCCGTCCTCGGAGACGCCGCTCACGGCCATCGCGGTGCAGAAGATCGTCAATCGCGTGCTGGAGAGGCACGGCTGGCAGGGCGTCTTCTCTCTGGCCATCGGGCGTGGATCGGTGGTGGGTGAACGCATGCTGGCCGACCGGCGGTTGCCGCTGATCAGCGCCACCGGTTCGTGCGCCATGGGCTACCGCGTGGCCGAGGCCGTGGGCCTGCGCCTGGGGCGGACGCTGCTGGAGTTGGGCGGCAACAACGGCGTCCTCGTGATGGACGACGCCAATCTCGACCTGGTCACGCGCGCCGTCCTGTTCGGCGCCATTGGCACCGCCGGACAGCGCTGCACGACCATCCGCCGCCTGTTCCTTCAGAAAGGGATCGCGGGCGAGATGACCGCGCGGCTGACGTCGGCCTACCGCCAGGTGCGCATCGGCGATCCCCTCGACCCGTCGACGGTGATGGGACCGCTGGTCAATCGCGCGGCGGTCGACGAGATGAGCGACGGCCTCGCGCGCGCCCGCGAGCAGGGCGGGCAGGTGCTTTGCGGCGGCCGCGAATTGGGCGGCTGCTTCGTCGAGCCGGCCCTCGTCGCCGCCACACCCGACATGCCGATCCTCAAGGAGGAGATCTTTGCGCCCATCCTTTACCTGGTCGAGTTCGACGAGCTCGGCCAGGCCATCGAGTGGCACAACAACGTGCCGCAGGGGCTGTCCTCCGCCATGTTCACCACCAACCTGATCTCGGCGGAGACGTTCCTGAGCGCGCGCGGTTCGGACTGCGGCATCGCCAACATCAACCTCGGCACCAGCGGCGCCGAGATCGGTGGCGCTTTCGGAGGCGAAAAGGAAACCGGCGGCGGACGCGAAGCCGGCTCGGACGCCTGGAAGGCTTACATGCGGCGGCAGACGGTGACCATCAACTGGTCGGCCGATCTGCCCCTGGCGCAGGGCATCCGGTTTGACCTCGGTTCAGCGGAATAGCATCAGCGTCGAGGCCGCGGTGAGGGCCACCACCAGGATCTCGAACAGCTTCTGCGGCAGGCGGAAGACCAGCCAGCGCCCGGCCAGCGCTCCGGCCAGCACCGCCGGAACCATCGCCAGGTCGAAGCTCAGCGAGCGTGCGCCGATCAGTCCGTGCCAAAGGTAGATGGGCACCTTGGTCAGGTTGATGATGAAGAAGAACCACGCCCCGGTGGCGACGAAATCCTCTTTCCCCAGCCGCTTGCTCAGCAGGTAGAGGCTCATCACCGGTCCGGCGGCATTGGCCACCGTGGTGGCGAATCCCGCCGCCACACCGTACGGCGCTCCGTGGACCGGGATCTCGACCTGATGCGCGCGCAACCGCCGGCGGACATACAGAGCCAGCATCACCAGCACGATGACGCCCACCACTGGCCGGAGGACGCCCTCGCGGAATCCCAGCGCGCCCGCTCCCAGCGCCATGCCGGCCACCACCCAGGGCGCCAGCGAAAACAGGCGCCGCGCCGCGGTGTTCCGCCGCCAGTAGTAGACGGCGAACAGGTCCGCGGTGCACAACACCGGCAGCAGCCACCCGGCCGATTGCCGCGCGTCGCCCACCATCAGCACCATCAACGGGACCACCAGGATGCCGAGCCCCGGCACGCCCGTCTTGGCCACGCCCACGAAAAACGCGCACACCGCGCCGACCGCCCACTGCCACGCTGCCAGATCAGGGGGAGAAATCATGAGACAACAGCCGACTCATCCATGTTCGCATTGTCGGGCGGCGCCAGGCGGCAGCCCTCCCGCCGCATCGCTGCTACTGGGACGGGTACCGCAGCACGGTGAACTGCCGGAGCGTCACCGTGTCGGTGGTGGTGGCTGCCATCGTGCCGAGGAAGTCGATGACCACCCCCGCGGCCCCGGTGTCGGAGGTGGTTCCCACCGAGGCCGCGAACGTTGCCACGTCTCCCCAGTTCTGCGTGCTCCACTGCGCGCCGGAAGAGTGAATGCCGAGCTCGCCGCGGCCGGTAAGCAGCGTCTCGGAGGCGTCGCCCGTGCGGGAGAGCAGGGTCGTGTCTCCCCACTTCAGCGCGAAGGTGAAGGCGGTGGCGGCGCCGGCGTGCGCCAGATCGAAACGGATCTCGATGCGGTCGCCGGTGGCGAGCAGGCCGGAGGCGATCTCGCACTGTCCCAGGCTCGCCGCCGTGGTGGCGCTGGTCGAGTCTCCGTTGCCGATGCACAGCACCTGGGCGGGAGCGACCGCGCCCGCCCCGGCGGGCGAGATGCGGTAACTGGCCAGCAGAACGTCGCCGGTCTGCGGAGTGGCCGCTTCGACGAACGTGATGGTGTTGCCGCTCAGCGTGAAGTCGTACCCGCTCTTCTGCAACAGGCCGTTGCGATACAGCAGGAGGCTCGATTCCGGCACCGGGGGCGCGGTCAGCGTGAAGACCTGGTTGGTGCCGTCGATGGTTCCCTCCGGCGCCTCGTTGTCGGCGAAACCCGGCACGGCGGAGCTCAGGCACGACCCCGAGGTCCCGTCGACGTGCAGGCAGTCATCGGGTTCGCCCGTGACTGTCTCCAGCAGGCCGCTCTCGTTGACAAACGCTACGCCAGGAGGCATGTAGCCCGGTCCCTTGATGGGGCGCTCTTCCAGCGCCTCTTCCAGCCCGTCGACCTCGGTGATCTCGACCACGTTGTCGGCTATCGCGCCGGAGGAGCTTCCCAGCACGCGCACTGCGCTCAACTTCACGCTGGCCGCGTTAGCCGGCACCGCCCACGTCTCGGTGAACTGCGTCTTGCCGTCGGCGTTGTAGCGCACAGTGTAAACAGTCGCCGGGCTCGAGCTTGCCGTCGGCACAAGCTGGACCCGGACGACGCCGTCGACGATGCGAAGAGTCAGGCTGCCCGCCGCGATGTTGGACGAATCGGAGGCCGTGAAGCTCTTCCACTCGATGACAGCCAGGCCGTCGAATTTCGTTCCGTCGGCCTTGTAGAGCACGTCCTGGATCGTCGTCAGAGAGGGCGCCGCCCACAACGGGCAACAGGCGAGCGCCATAAGCCCCCGCGCGGCCACGCGCCGGAATCGGGATGTCTGCATACCGGAAAGCCTCCAAAAAACGCGCGGCCCGGCCTCGCGGCTGCGCGCCGCGAAACCGGGCCGGCCAAATGAGCCCTGCTGCTGACCACATTCTAGCCGCCGGGCCGCTCTCCACACGCCGTGGCGCCGCCCGGTCACACGCGGTAACTTACGTCATTGCAACGACTTGAAGGCTCTCAGTTTTGTTTCCTTTTGTTGTGAATGACTTAGCCCGTCAGAACAGCAGCCGGAGGGAATACTGCATCTCGCGGCCCCGGTTGGCCTGACTGGTGCACCGCCCGAACAGCGAACTGGTGACCGTCATGTTCGGATCGTTCCACACGAATCCGTTGGGGCTGTTGTACGCCTCGAAGCGGAACTCCAGGTTGAAGCGCTCTCGGATAGGAAACGTCTTGGTGAGCGTCGAATCCAGGTTCCACATCTTGTTTCCGTTCACGCCGGGATAGCTCCAGGGATTGGTGCGCGAGGTGTACGATTCGGGTCGCTGGAACTTCGAGGTGTCGAACATCTTCTGGGGAGTCCGGTTGTCCAGCTTCGGGCTGCTGCCGTCGGTGATCATCTGTCCGAAGCGCAGGTTGGCGCCGGAGTTCGCCAGCAGGAGGTGGCTGGTCTGCCATCCGCCGATGATGGCGTTCAACACCGGGTGGATGTTGTTGAGGTACTTCCGCCCCTTACCGAACGGGAAATCGTACGAGCCCGCCACGCTGTACCGATGCCGCGGCATCGTTCCGGGAATGAAGGTGAACTTGCCGGCGTACTGGTCGAGGCTGTTGAAGAACTCATAGTTCTTCTCCTGGTTGTAGTTGTAGGCGAACAGGAAGCTGTAGCCCGCGCCGAAGGCGCGCTGCACGCGCAACTGGATCGCCTTGTAGCGGTTCAGCACTCCGTCGGTGTAGTTCTGCGCGATGCTGCCGTATTGCGGGTAGGGTGTGAGCAGGCTGCCGATGGTCACGTTCTTCTGGTTGCGCAGCGTGCCGGGGAATTTCGACGTCGTCAGGATGTTGTAGAAGGGGTTCGCCACGGTGGCGTTCAGCGCCGCCTTGTGGGTGTAGCTGAGGTTGGGATCCGACAGGTTGAGCTGCTTGGTGTACGGCAGGTCGTGGCCGAAGTTCATGAAGAACGTGCCGTCGAAGTGGATCTGGTTCCAGAGTTGCCTCTGGAGCGATATGTTCCAGCGGTCGTTGACCCCCGTGTTCATGTCCTGGTCGAAGAAGAAGAGACTGTCGCCCAGGTTGGTGTAGCGGCCCAGCGACTTCTGCAACGGCTGCGTCAACGGATAACTGGCCGGGAACGGGTCGCTGAGGGTAGCCTGCGGAACGCCGTTCAGTGCGGGAGCCACGTTGGTCTTGGCGTTGTATCCGTACATGGGGAGTACGCCGCTGGCCAGCGTGTTCTGAATCAGAACGGGCGGAATCACGTAGCGGGCGAAACCTGCGCGCAGGGAGGTCTTGTCGTTGACGCGGATCGCGATCCCGGCCCGCGGCATGAGCGTGAACTTCTGGGTCTTGTAGACTCCGCGGTTGTCGCTATCCGCGAAGATCCAGGCCCCGTTCCACGCCGGTTGACTCGACCGGTACTGCATCACCGCCGCCGGGAGGGCGACCGCTCCACCCTGGAACTCGGGAATCGGGTTGGTCACATCCAGGTAACGGGAAACCCGGTCGCGATCGTCATAGGGCGCTTGTTCGTACTCGTACCGCATCCCCAGATTGATGGTGACGCGCGGGGTGAGGCGGATGTCGTCCTGGAAGAACAGCCCGTAGTAATTCGTGCGGAAGTACTGATACGGCATGGTCTGCGCATAGGAGTTGCTGTCGATGGCGCCCAGCAGGAGCGTGGCGTAGTCGCTGCCGTAGGTCTTCAGATCCGGATTCTGGAACGTCTCCGCGGTGTACTGCTGGTAGGCGTAGAACGCCAGGAAGTTGGGGAAGATCCCATCGGCCTTGTGCTTGCGGTGGGCGAAGCCGGCCTTCATGCTGTGCTTGCCCAGGGCCTTGCGAACACTGCCGTCGAAGGTCCAGTGCCGCGGGTGCTGGATCCAGTAACTGGCCTTGCCATAGCCACTGTTGCCAACACTGATGTAGGGATAGTAGATTGCCGGCATCTCGCCGATGTAGTTCTTGTACCAGGCGCTGCTCCAGAACTGCGCCAGCCCGGACTCGCCGATCATCGACCGCGGCGCCACGTAGTCGTCCTCCAGGGAACCGAAGCTCATCCGGAAATTGAGCACCGTGGTCGGGTTGAGCGTGTACACCATGTCGCCGGCGATGTTGCGGTTGTTCATGGCGCCGCCGTTGTCGTTAGGCATGGCGGGCGAAGCCACGTAGTCGGTCTGATCGAGCGTGGTCTTCACTCGGGAGTACCGGAAGAACACCTTCCAGTTGTCCGTGATGTTCCAGTCCACGCGCTCGGAGAAGTTCATGTATTTCTGCGGCCAGGAGTAGCCGAGCTTGAAGTTGTACACGCCGGTAACGTCGTCGCCCGGATTGTTCGGCCCCCAGATATCGGCCATGATCTTCTTGGCCGTGGGATCCATCCGCGTGCTGGGGATCTGGTTCCCCGCGAACGGCGTGCGGGTGACTTTGCCCGTGGTGGTATCGATGGTCGTGGTCCAGGGATCGAAGATCGTGCGGAGCCCGCCGTAGCTGTTCTTGGTCTGCGAGAAGTCGCCCGCCTTCTCCAGCGTGGTCGGCTGCGTCGACATCCTCGTGTTCGGTTCCTGGCTGCGCCATCCCTCATAGGCGGTGAAAGTGAACAGGCGGTTCTTGATGACCGGGTTGCCGCCCGTGACGCCCCAGATGTGGTTGCGCACCAGGTTCCGCGTGTTGGTCACCGAGTTGGTGCGGGCATTCAGCTTGGGATTCCGGCCGAAGTAGTACGCCGTCCCGTGAATCTCGTTGGTGCCCGCCTTCATGCCGACGCTCATGATGCCGCCGGCGCTGTGGCCGAACTCCGCGTCGACGCTGTTCTGCTGCACTGAAAACTCCTGTACGGCGTCCATCGGCGGAGAGTAAGAGCCCTTGACGCCGATCTGCACCGGCGCGCCGTCAACCGTGATGTCGTTCTTCATCGTCGTGTTGCCGCCGACGTCGAGCTGGCTGGACGACCACATGTAGAACGGGTTGCGGTGCGCGACGTCCCAGTAGCGGTTGACCACCGCCGGGTCCAGCAGCGACAGCGTGAAGGGGTTGCGCTGCATGATGGGCAGGTTGTTCAACATCTTGCGGTCGATGGTCAACTCCATCGTGCTGGTGTTGAACTGAAGCGCCACCGCGGTGTCGGACACGTTCACCGTCTCGGTAACCGCGCCCGGTTGCAGGGTCGCGTTCACCGTGACGTCGGCGCGGACCTGAATCGGGATCTTCTCCTGCACGAACGTGCTGAAACCCTGCATCGTAACGCTCACACGGTAGGTTCCGGGCTCGACGAAATCGAACGCGTACTGCCCGTTCGCGTTCGTGGCTCTCGAGGACTCGACGCCCGTGTTCTCATTGTGCAGGACTACGGTTGCTCCAACCACCAGTGCCTGGCTGGAGTCGGTGACCACGCCCTGCACCTTGGCCCGGTAGTCCTGGGCCAGGGCCGTGTGCGCCGCCGCCAATGCCAGCGCCGACACGATGAGGGCGCAAAACGGACTTCTGGAAGTTCTCATACACCCCTCCCGGCGGGTCATCGCAGAATCCGGATGCTCGTCGTTTACCGAACTCACCCCTGCCGCGGCTCCCCGTGGAGCCATAACGGAAAGGACTCTATCAGAGAGTCAGGACGTGGTCAAGGAAAGAGGAGCCAGAATTCACAATTCGCAGTTTGCCTACTGCAATCCTGGTTTCAGTCTGAATGCAATAGTCGCCCGCTCCTCAGCGATACTCGCCTTGGGGAGTGATGCGCTCGGCGTTCAGGTACGGCCGCAGTGCTTCGGGCACCAGAACGCTGCCGTCGGCCTGCTGGCAGT
>CAYOTD010000262.1:0-7146 GCA_964406685.1 uncultured Solibacteraceae bacterium
ATGGCGCATGCTTTCGCGGGTGTTCGGCAGCGCCGGCGAGCAGCGCCCGCCGCGTCGGGACCCCGAGCCTCCGGAGACGGCGCCGACCCCCGAGGAGCCGACCGAGTGCCTGACAGAGCCGGACGAGGTGTCCACAGACGCCAACAGCCTGCTCCACCGGCTGGCCGTCGGGGAGAAGCTGAGCCCGGCGGGAACCGCGCTCTGCCGCCGTCTGATCGAAGACCACCGCGGATACGAGCCCAACAGCGTTCTCGAGGTGGCCATCGGCAAAGCCCAGTTCGGCGCCGAGGATCTGGCCAGGATCGCGGCTTTCCTCGTATCGGTCTACTACGAACCCGGCTCCGACACCTATGCCAACCAGTCGTTGGCGCAGCGCCTGTTCGAAGGACTGGCGGAACGCGGCGTGGCCACGCGGGATCTGGTGAAGCTCTGCATCCGGGCGATGGCCGACGCGCCCAGCGTGTCGCTGACACGCCCCATTCAGCAGTTTCTTGTGAAGGCCGGACCAAAGGTCGAGGAGTATCGCGCGACGGTGATCGCGGCGTTCAATCAGAAAAGCTACTCGTCCTATTGCCGAAAGCAGCCGGAGGAGGAGAAGCGATCCGCGCCGGCGTCCTGGAATGACTGGGAAGACTGGAATGCGTGGAGCCATATCGGAAATGACTGGCCGCTGGCCGGCCTGTTTCTGGAACTGGACACGGGCCGGGAAATCGACGCGCTGCTGGAGCGGGAGCCTCCGGCCGGAGTCCCGGCGGAGCAGACGCTGCACTACTTCCTGCTGCGCCGGTCGTGGCTGAAGAGCAGGGAGAGCCCCGGGGACCTCCGATCCCTCGGCCGGCTGCTGCGCGCCACCGCCGGCAAACCGCAATGGAAGCCGCTCCACGACCGCGCCGTGCTGGTGTTCCGCGATCATTGGAGCCACGGTCAATGGGGCCGTGCCACCGCGATGGCGGCGGAGGTGTATCAGGGATTGCTGGATCTCCAGCCGGGCGTCGATCCGCGGAACGCTCCCGATCCGCTGCCGGGGATGGACGGCCTCCACCTGGCCAGGCTCCAGCGGTCGCAACCGCAACAGGACGAGGCGGCGGCAGGCAGACAGTTCCTGTTGCCCGGCGGGGACGCGCTGGTCCGGCGCTTCGAGCGGTTGCGCGCCTCGGTGGATGAGGAACCCAACGATCCCGGCGCGTGGCACGAGATCGCCGGCATCTACCGGGAAGTCTCCGCGTGGGACAAGGCAATCATCGCCGAGGATCTCGCCATCGAGCACCATCCCAAGTTCGCGGTGGCCTATTACGGACGCGGCAAAACCAGGATGGAGATCCGCCGGTGGGCCGAGGCGGTGGATGACTTCACCGCGGCGATCCGGCTGTGGGAACTCCCCGGCGGCCTGGACAAGTTCCTCACGCTGGAGGAGCCGCGCGACGAGTACGTCGACTCCTACCGCACCCGCGGCGTCGCCCGCGCCCACTTGGGCAACCACGACGCCGCAATCGGCGACCTCGCGACGGCCATCCGCCTGCGCCGTTTCAACGCCCGGCTGCACTACGAGCTCGCCTACCTGGAGGAACGGGCCGGACGCAATGAAGACGCCCGCTCCCACGCCTTCAACGCCGGCCTTCTCTACCTGGACCGCGGAGAAAAGGAAGACGCCGCCGAGTGCGTGTCTCTTCTGGACCGCCTCGGGGCGAACGAGGACGCGGACAACCTGCGCATCCGCATGGCCGCGCGCAAGCCGGGCGATCTTCCCTAGCGAGAGAAACCATGCCGGAATCCGGATCGAATCTTCTGGCGGCACTCACCAAGCCCGGCAACACCACGGGTGCGGCAGCCGCGCTCTTTGCCGGCGTCGCGACGGCCGAGTTGCTCGAACAACCGAAGAGAGTAAGAAAGCTGCTCGCTTCGCCGGACCTTTCGGACGGCGACCTGACCGCCCTGGCGCTGTATCTCATCCGCCGGCAGGAAGAGAGCGCGGCGCGGGATTGCCTGCTGGCGTGCCTTCTCGAGCGCATGGCGGAGAGGAAGATCGCGCACGTCAAACTCGTGCAGTTCGCCGCGCACGTTCTGGCCGCGGCTCCGCCGTCTCCGCTGCAAACGGCGGCGCTCGACTACATGCGGTCAGCAGGCAGGCAGAACGAGTTCTACCCGATGTGGGTGGCACGCGAGTTCAACGAGGAGAACTACACCGCCTTCTGCCGGCGGAGCGGCGAGCCGGAGGCCCCACCGCCGCCGGCGGACTGGCGCGATTGGGAAGAGCGCGGCTGGTGGCGAGTCGAGCAGGATTGGCCCATCGCCGGGCTCTTCTTCGAGCTGGCGAACGCGGACGAGGAAGTGAACAACCGGCTACGGCGGTTGCAGAATCCTCTGATACCCGCGGCGCAAACGCTACAGTACTTCCTGCTGCACCGCCTGTGGCGAGCCGCAGCGACAACCCTCGCACGGGTCTGCGCCATCGGCGATCTGATCCGGGAGATCCGCAACGTTCCGGGGCTGGAACCTCTCCGCGATCGCGCGCTGCTCGTGTTTCGCAACCACTGGCGGCTGCTTCCGATGGGTGAGCTTGCCGAAGTGGCGGCAGAGGTCTACCTGGACCTCTGCGATCTTCAGCGCGAGTTCGAGCCGGATTCCGACAAGCTTCCGCCGCTGCTCGAAGGATTAGACATCGACCACCTCGAGAAGATCCGTCGCCCGGACAACGATCCGGCGCAGATCATCCTTCGGATACGGAAAGACGCCGCGCCAGCGTCCCCAGGCGGACGAACGTCAGCAGCAGAATGATCGTGGCGAGGGGGTGCAGCACTCCCGCCACGCAGAACACGGGAAAGTACGAGAAGCGGTCGATCACATATCCGGTAGCCAGTGTGGCCGCCAGGTTGCCCAGGTACGCGGTGGTCTGCGACAGGCCCACCACCGTCCCCACCATCGAGCTGGGCACGACGTCGGAGGGCAGCGTCTGCACGTTGCTGACCCAGGCCATGTGCCCCACTCCCGCCACGCACACCCAGGCCACCGCCCAGCCGCCGCTGGGCGCCAGAGCCGCCAGTACGCCCGCCGGAAGCAGCGCGGCGCTGGCTGCCATGGTGACCTTCCGGGCCCGCACGGGTGACATCCCCCGGCGAATCAGGTAGCCCGAGCCCCACCCGCCCAGCACGCTGCCGAAGGCCGCCGCGAGGAACGGAATCCAGGCCAGCATTCCGATCTCGGCCAGCCCCATCCCGCGCACGCGCTTCAGGTACTCGGGCAGCCAGAACATGTAGAACTGCCAGAGCGGATCGGCCACGAACCGGGCCGCGAGCAGCCCCCAGATCTGGGGCAGTCGCAGCAACTCCCTCAGGCGGACCGGCACGCCGCCTCCGTTCCCGGCCACGGTGTCGGACTCGATCCACTCCCGCTCCTCTCTGAGAAGGCGGGGATGCTCGCGCGGGCTGCGGTACAGGGGAAGCCAGGCCGCAAGCCAGAGGAATCCGAGCGCCCCGATCGCCACAAACGCGCTGCGCCATCCGAAACGAAGCGCGATGAAGGCCGTCAGCGGCGGCGCGAGAATGCCGCCCAACGACAGGCTGCCGTTGATGAACCCCACGGCCAGTGCCCGCTCCCGGCGCGGAAACCACTCCGCCATGGCCTTGGCGGCGGCCGGAAAGGCCCCGCCCTCTCCCATCCCCAGCAGGAATCGGTAGCACAGCAGGCTGACGGCGCCGGTGGAAAGCGCGTGGAGCAGCGATGCCGCGGACCAGAACACCATCATGAGCAGGTAACCGATCCGGATGCCCAGATAATCGACCAGCCTCCCCCCGGCACCGGAAGAGATCATGTAGGAGAGCTGAAACGCGAAGACGATGCGCGCGTAGTCGGTATTCGTCACTTGGAACGCGTCGCGAATCTCCGGCGCCAGCACGGAGAGCACCTGGCGGTCGAGATAGTTGACCGCCATGCCCAGGTAGATCACCCCGGCAATCCACCAGCGGAGGTTCTTCATGGACTAGAGAATCCCCACGTGAATGTCCGGTGCGCCCCGGCCCAGGTAACGCACGATGTTGTGGGTCAGGCGCAACAGGTTCTCCGAGGGAATCCACCGGTTGGGCGATCCGAGCAGACAGCGCAGCCCGCAGCCATAACCCACGATGATACCCTTCCCCAAGCGCCACTCCCACAACGCGGGGGATCGGTGCGAGATCTCGTCGGCGGACGCCTGGCCCGGCTTGAGTTCCGCGTGCATCTCCGCCAGGACCCTGCCCCCGGCGGCGCCCGGCCACACGACGCGCTTCACGATGTCCACGCCGCTGGGCGCGATCAGCGGGAACCCTCCGGCCGGCAATCCCTGGAACGCAGGATGATCCGCCACGGTGGGCGCGAGGCCGAAGGACTCGTAAGTGCCGGTCAGCCGGTGGCCGATGTGCAGCGTCCTGGCATTGTCCAATCCGGCCCCCGTCAGTTGCGGAATCAGCCGGATGGCGTTGGCGATCAGCAACAGCCCGCCCCCGCGCCAAACATAGTCGCCGAGCGCTTCCACCACCTCCGGCGTGCACGCCTTCGGCAGTTGGTCCAGGAAGTAGTGGTTCCAGATCAGGACGTGGCAGCCGGCCGCCTCGCGCGGCGGCAGGATGGCCGCCCGGAACGGCTGCACGTAAGGAAGGACCATCCTGGCGGAAAGCCGGCTCAGGTGCTCTTCGATGTCGGCGTTGACATCGAGTCGCGGCGCGGGCTTCGCCCCTGCCTGCCCGCCAAAGAGAAGCGAGACCTGGCCGGGCCGGAACGCCACGATGGATGCCGCCGAATCGACAGCGCGCACAAGCCGGGCATTCTCCACTCCGGTCAGCCTTCGGCCTGGATGCCGGATCAGCGCGGTGAAGTGGAAATCCTCGGGAATGCCATCCACCCACTCGGGAAGCGACGCTTGAAACGTTAGCCGCCCGTTCTCCCACGCGGTGCTTTCGACGTGTGCGAAGGTTCGGGCCAAGCACGGCTCCCCGGCGGCGCCTTCGACCGCCTCCACCCGGTATCGTCCCCGCTGGTTGGGCAGGAAAACGTGTTCTCCATCGAAGTAGTGCCAGGGCTTGCCATTGACGACCACGCCGGAAACTGGGCGCGCGAACCGGAGCCGGGGCGCGAACAGGAACGACGTGATCCGCGTCACCTCGGCCACGGCGCTGGACCGCGCACCCTGCCGCTGAAGCCCACTCAACGTCATGGTGTTCTGGCATCCCCACCCCGGCCGGGCAACTCCTTCGAGAAACCCATAGCGCTGGATGCACGCCTCCCCGCGCGCTGGCAGGTAGCACTTGAGATAGTCTTCCCCCGGATGGAGCCGGCTCGGCTGGGCGCCGCGAAACCCCCAGCGTCCGAACTCGAAGACCTGGTAGGGAAGGTCGCCCGCCCCGGAGACCCGAACCACCTTTACCACCGGAATGCTCAGCGGATTGCTCACCGTGGCCTGGCCGTCGCGATCCAGCCGGACCCGCTCCTGGGGCGCGGAGAGAAACGCGCGGAGCGGATCCAGTGCCGCGCCGTCGTACAGCCCGCTGGGAACCACCAGGGCCAGTTCGATATCCTCCCGCCGGCCGGGCGCTGATATCAGGGTGAGTCCCTCCTCGGCGGTCCAGCGAATTGCCTTCAGCCGGCCGGCGGCAAGGATCATCACCGCAAGGTCGGGGTAGAGACCCGAGCTGTCCTGGAAGCGGAGGATACTCGCCAGGGCGGACTCCAGCGGCCGTTCGTAGGCCGTCCGTCCCAGGATCAGCCGGTCGTACACCGGCAGGCCGATTCGCGTGCCCAAGGCCACAAGCGGCCCGGTCACGCTGCGCTCGATCGTCAACCGGATGTACGGCGTGTCGCTCACCACCGTCAGCCGCCGCGTCTCCTCGATCGCAGTCTCCCCGGCGGTCAAGGTCAGCCGCTGCCGCAACTCGGCCTGGTGTCCGGCGACCTCGATGTGCTCGAAGCGGACCATCTTCACGCCGGCCGGCTGGTCCCCGGCTAGCACGGTGGTTCGGCACAGCGGGTCGCACAGCGGCACCGCGCAGGAGTTGTCGTCGTAGTGCGCCAGGCGTTCCAGGTCGTGCCAGAGCACGGCGTGGTCCTCATCCGGCAGCGCGACAACGCGCAGATAGTTGTTCTGAATGAAAGCCGCCTGGGAGGGGAACGGATACCGCCGCGGCAGGCGCCGCGTATCGATTTGAAGTCCGCCCTCCCCCAGCGTGGTGAAGCGGGCTGTGACCGCGCACTTGACCGGGTCCTGGCTGATGCCGTAGACGTAACGCCGGTTCTCGTCCGGGCACATGTCCTCGGACTCGTTGATCCACCAGATGGCCGAGGGCGACAGATTCCGCCGGTCGTCCGTGCGGGCGCGCACCCGGAACTGGTCGTTGGCCTGTTTCAGAATCCAGTCCGGATGGCCCAGCCCGCCGAAGCGGTTGGCGGCGATGCCGCTGCGGCATTCCGCCTGGCTTCCCCAGAACTGCAACCCGTAGCCTTTCCGGATCTCCGGGTGCAACTGGTAGTAACCGGTGGTCTGGTCGTCGCTGCCGAAGCCGTTGGAGGCGCTGACGTCGATCTCGTTCGGCAGGGTTTCGTCGAAAGCGTGGTTATCGGTGTAGAAATACAGAGCGGGGTTGTACGGCCCCATGCACTTGAGGAACAGCGGCGCGGGCATGACGGGCCACTGCTCGGTTCCCAGTCCATCGAGCAACTCGCCGGGTGGGATGCGCAGAGCATCCTGCTGCTCTAGCCCCAACCGTCGCACCTCCTCGATGGCGCCGGGAAAGGTGTTGCTGGGTTGGCCGGCGCCGGCCACCACGTGGCTGATGACATCTCCGCTGGGCGGCGTGAACGTGTCCAGGCGGTGGGGAAACCAGTGCACGACCATGTCGCGCTCGTGGATCGAGCGGGTGAGCGCCGCGGTGCTCTCCGCGCTCCAACCCGCCCGCTGTTCCAGAGGGTAGCCGCCGCGGTAGATCTCCACCAGGTTGGCGCCCCACTTCCAGCTTTCGGCGACCGCCCGTTTTTCCACGTAATCCGGCGAAACGACGGCGCCGCCGGCACGCTGATAGAATGGCGTCGTCTCCCATCCCCACAGGTCCAGGGCAACCCGGCCCGGCCGGTCCGTCAACAGCGAGTGCGGCGCGGGCCTGGCCTGGGCGAACCGCGCGCGGA
>CAYOTD010000263.1:0-7141 GCA_964406685.1 uncultured Solibacteraceae bacterium
TCGCCTGTTTTCAGAGGCCATCGCTACAGGTCTGTCCCGTCTTGGACAGCAGTGATTGTCATTCGCTATCTTAGCCTGGAATACTCTGATACTAGCCTGAAGCTCTCATGGACCCTCATCTCGGACTCCGGTTTCTGCTCCTGAGCGCGATCACGGCTGTGAACGCGTTCTTCGCCGCCGCCGAAGCGGCTCTGCTCGCGGCGCGGCAGCACACTCTGCGGCGGCTGGCCGACAAGGGCAGCGTCGGAGCGCAGGCTGCCCTCAGCCTGCTGGGCAATACCGGGCGGATGCTCTCGGTGGTTCAGGTGGGTGTCACTCTGGCTAGCCTCGGCATGGGGTGGGCGGGAGAGGAAACCATCTACCGCCTGCTGTTGAGCGCCTTCGCCCCGATCACCACTCCCGCCACCGCGTTGCTGTTCCGCGCCATCAGTTTCGTGGTGGCGTTTCTGTTGCTGACCCTGGTGCTGGTGGTGGTGGGCGAGGTGGTTCCCAAGAACCTCGCCATCGACCGCGCGGACCGGTTTGCCATCCTCATCGCTCCGCCGCTGGTGGTCTTGTGCCGGGTGCTGGCGCCGATCGTCTACCTGGTGGAGACCGTGGCCGCCGCGGCGTCCCGTCTGTTCCGCATCCGGAACGATCCGGGCTCCAGCCGCCACACCGCCGAGGAGCTGAAGTACATCGTCCGCTCCAGTGAACTGGAGCAGTTCGAGAACACGGCCATCCGGCGGCTGCTGGACCTGGACCAGTGCGCCGCCCGCCAAGTTATGGTCCCACGCAACAACATCGTCTCGCTGCCGGTGGACGCCGGCTTCGAGCAGGTGTTGCGGGCCGTCAACGAGCACGGGTACACCCGCGTTCCCGTCTACGAGGGAAAGCCGGAGCACATAATCGGCATCCTGCACGTCAAGGACCTGCTGCGGCGGCGTCCGTTCCCCTTCAGCCTGCGGCGCCTGATGCGAAAGCCGCTGGTGGTGCCCGAGTCGAAGGCCGTCAGCGAACTAATCGACGAGTTCCGGACGTCGCACACACATATGGCGATCGTGGTGGATGAGTTCGGCACCATCGCGGGGTTGGTGACGCTGGAGGACGCGCTCGAACAGGTCTTCGGCGAGATCGAGGACGAGTTCGACCCCCGCCGTCCGGCGCCCTTGCCCGGCGCCGAGCGAATCGATCTGGACGGCGGCACGAGCATCCGCGACCTGGAGACGCAGTACGGGATTGTTCTCGAGGCCGGCGCCGGATTCGAGACCCTGGCCGGCTTCCTCCTGTCCCGGCTGGGCCGCATTCCCACGGCCGGCGAATCGCTGGAGTACGACGGCCGCCGCTTCACCATCCTCTCCATGGAGCGCAATCGCATCGCTCGCGTCCGGGTCGAGCGGATCGCGCCGCCGCCGGAATCCGCTCCGCCCACGGGGCGAGAGGCTTCAGCCTAGTACGGGCTGATCGAATGCATCGCCGGCTCCGGCGCCTCTCGGCCCAGGAGTCTGGCTACCTCCGCGCGCAGCGGGCCCACCGCCTTGGCGAAGATCATCTTGTACGACTGGCAGAAGTAATCCAGGTCCTCGAAGCGCCGGTGAGAGGCGTGACGAAACTTGGGGCAGCCGCCATGGCAAATCCCCTGATACTGACAGACCTGGCATTCCGGATGAGCCAGGGTCTTCTTGGCGGCGAAACTGAATCGTCGCTGCCGCCGGGCGATCTCGGGCCACGAGTCGAAGGCGATGTTGCCGATCTTCCAGTCCTTCTCGACAAAGAAATCGCAGGGATAGATGTCGCCATTGTGCTCCACCACGACATAGCTATCGCAGGTCTCGTGCATTGTGCAACTGCCCGGCTTCTGGCCGGCAAGGGCTTCGGCCAGGTTGTCGAAGAAGCGAATGCGCATCTTGCGCCGGTCGGGCCACCAGGCGTCGAAGGTCTCGCACAGGAAGCGGCCATACTGCTCCGGCGTTATGGTGAACGGCAGAGGCGTGCCATCGGGCAGGAACTCGGAGAGGGGGATGTATTGGAGGTTGTCGACGCCCAGCTCCTTGAAGAACCGGTACAACTCCCGCGGCTTTCCGACGTTGGCGTCGTTCAGCACGCACAGGATGTTGAACTCGACCTTCTCTTCCTGGAGAAGCTGTACCGCCTGCATCACCCGCTTCCAGGTTGGCTGCCGTCCCTTGTTCCGCCGGTAGCGGTCGTGAATCTCCTCGGGTCCATCCAGAGACACGCCGACCAGCCAGTCATAGGAGCGGAACAGTTGCGCCCAGTCGTGGTCGATGAGAATGGCGTTGGTTTGCAGGGCGTTGCTGACATTCTGGCCGTCGCGCCCGTGCTCTTTCTGGAACTCGATCAGCTTCTCGAAGAACCTGAGCCCGGCCAAGGTCGGTTCGCCGCCCTGAAAGGCGAACACGCTGTTTGGATACGAGTAAAACAGGAAAGTCCGGACCAGTCTCTCCAGGGTCTCTTCGGTCATCTGACGGCTGGGAGGGGAGGCATAGGGGTCGGCGTCGCGGTCGAGATAGAAACAGTATTCGCAGTCCAGGTTGCAGACGGCCGAAGCGGGTTTAATCAGCAGGGAAGTAATGCGGGGAATCGGTCCCAGTGCAGGCGTCAGCCCCATTCCATCGCTCAAGACCGGCGGCAGATCGCCATTGCCCATAGAGTGAGTGTATCAAGCGGTATACTGGAGAAGAGAGCGACCCAGCCCGGAAGGGGGTTGGTGTCTCTGGGAGACAGGGAAGGGTCTAATGAGCCTACGGTCGAGAGTTTCCACCGCACTGTGCCTGGCCATGTTCGCGGCAAGCGCCGCGGGAGCCGGCCAGACCGCTCTCGCGGTGAAGGCCCCGGACCGCGCCGCCGCCTACTACCATTTTGCCCTCGGCCACCTCTATTCCGAACTCGCTGGCGCTTACGGTAGCAGGGGCGACTACCTGAACAAGGCCATCGAGAACTACCGCCTGGCGCTCAAGGCCGATCCCGGCGCTACTTTTCTGACCGACGAGCTCTCCGACCTCTATATCCAAGCCGGCCAGACCCGCACGGCGGTGCTGGAAGCCGAGGAGGCCATCCGGCAGAACCCCGACGACCTGACCGCGCGGCGGATCCTGGGCCGCATCTACACACGGATGATCGGTGATCCTCAGCAGCGGCAGATCAACGAGGAGATGGTCAAGAAGTCCATCGAACAATACCGGAAGATCAGCGAGAAAGAACCCTCGGATCTGGATACCTGGTTGATGCTTGGGCGTCTTCACAAGGTCGCTCAGAACTCGGTGGACGCCGAGAAAGCTTACAAGAAGGCGCTCGAATTGGACGCCGACAACGAAGACGCGGCCGCCGGTCTCGCCATGGTGTACGCGGATCTGGGGGACAACAAGGGCGCCGCCGAGATGCTGCGCAAGGTGGCCGAGAAGAACCCCAGCCTGCGCACTCTCACCGCCCTGGCCGGCGTCTATGAACAGATGCGCGACTACGGCATGGCCGCCGAGGTGTTGAAGAAGGCCGTCGGCCTTGCGCCCGGTTCCAGCCCCGAGCTGCGGCGCGCCCTGGCCCAGAACCTGATGCTGGCCGAGCAGTACTCCGAGGCGCTCAAGATCTACGAAGAGCTTCTCGCGGAGGATCCGAAAGACGTGCAGAGCCAGCTTCGCGTGGCGCAGGTGTACCGCCAGAAGCGCGATTTCGCCAAGGCACACGAGGCCAACCGCAAGGCGCGCGAGATGGATCCCGACAGCATCGAGATCCGCTTCAACGAAGTGAACCTGCTGGAGGCCGAAGGAAAGACGGTTGAAGCGATCGCGGCTCTTAAGGAGATCCTGGCTTCGACCGCGAAGGACTCCTACAGCGCCGCCGAGAAACTGAACCGGATGGCCCTGCTCGAGCATCTGGGCCAGTTGTGCCGCGCCAACGATCAGCCCGAAGAGGCGATCGCGGCGTTCCGGGAGACGGGCGAAGTCGATCCGGCACGCGGGCCGCGTGTTGCCGCGCAGGTGGTGGAGACGTACCGCACCACCAAGCAGTACGCCAAGGCCGAACGCGCGGCCGAGGAAGCGGCGGCCAAGTATCCGGACGACCGAACCCTGACGATTGTGCGTGCAACGTTGATGTCGGAGACGGGCAAACACCGTCAGGCCGTGCAGGAGCTGAAGAAGCTGTTGGACGGCAAGGATGACCGGGAGATCCATCTCGCCATCGCGCAGTCCTGCGAGAAGGGCAAGAACTACGCCGAGATGGCGGCCTCGCTCGACGCCGCCGAGAAGCTTTCCGAGTCCAAGGAGGACAAGGAGACCGTGCTCTTCATGCGCGGCGCCATGTACGAGCGCCAGAAGAAGTACGATGCCGCTGAGGCCGAATTCCGCAAGGTGCTGTCGTTGAATCCGGCCAACGCGTCGGCGCTCAACTACCTCGGCTACATGTTCGCCGACCGCAACGTGCGGCTAAACGAAGCGCAGGAGCTGATCCAGAAGGCGCTGGAGCGCGATCCGGAGAACGGAGCCTATCTCGACAGCCTGGGCTGGGTGCTGTTCCGCCTGGGCCGGCTCGAGGAAGCCGAGCAGATGCTGCGACGCGCCATCGCGCGCTTCCCGCGCGACGCGACCATTCACGATCACCTGGGCGATGTCTACTCCCGCCAGGGCCGGCTGAAGGAGGCCATCGTGCAGTGGCAGAACTCGCTCAAGGAGTGGGAAAACGCCGCAGTCTCCGAGAGCGATCCGGCCGAGATCGCCAAGATCCAGAAGAAACTCGAGGGAGCGCGCGTGCGGCTGGCCAAGGAGAATTCGGGCGGCTCCGCCAAGCGGCCCTAGCCAGCGCGGCGCCCCAACATCAATCCCATGGAAAGCGGGACTCCCATGAACCCTCTACCGCAGCCGAGAATCGAAATCTCCGAGAAGCCGGACTACCGGGAGAACTATGCCAATAGCGTGCAAGTGCGCGCCAGCCTCTGGGATTTCTTCCTGACCTTCGGCACAGTGAACCAGACCGCCCCGGAAACGGTGCAGATCCGCAACTTCCAGGGTGTCTACCTCAGTCCACAGCAGGCCAAGGCTCTGCTCAATGTCTTACAACAGCACGTCACCCAGTACGAGGCCGCCTTCGGCGAACTGAAGCTGGAACAGAAGCCGGTCAGCGGCGCGCTTCAGTAGGGTGCACGCTCAGGGCCGGATCAAGCCCGCCGGCCCGGCCTCGGGGAGCGGAATGCCTTCGGCGCGGAACTTCTCCCACAGGGCGAGGTTGAAGGTTGAGGCGACGGCGGCGCGTTGGGTTTGCTGCTCCACGCAGGCGAACAGACGGAACTGCTGATGGCTTGGCGTGACGCCGGGATCGAACACGACGGAGGGAGCCGGCTCGCGCAGAATGCCCTCGCTGCGGAGAGCCACCTCGAGAATCAGGTCCCGCACCCGCGCGGCGTCCGCCTTCAGGCTTGCCAGTACCGGGATCTCCACCACCGTGCGCGGTTCGGGCAGGCTGAAGTTCACCAGAATACCCGACGTGATCTTGGTGTTCGGGATCACGATGATGTTGTTCGATCCCGTGCGCACGCGCGTCGTCCGCCATCCGATATCGGTCACCGTGCCCTCTTCGCCCGTGGAAAGGCGGATGAAGTGGCCCACCGAGAGAGGCTCCTCCATTAGGATGTGGACCCCGGCGAAGAAGTTCGCAAGGGTATCCTGCAAGGCCAGCGCCACGGCCAGGCCGCCCACGCCGAGGGCGGTAAGGATCGGGCGGATGTCGAGTCCCAGGTAGTGCATCAGCACCATCGCGCCGATGCTGAGGACGAAGACGTGCGTGAGCGTTCGCGACAGGCCCGCCACGGCGAAGGGGACTTCCCGGCGTTGGCCATAGAGGGCGATCGTCCGCGCCGCGCCCGAGGCCAGCGCCAGGCTCAGGCTTACGATCACGAAGATGACGATCCAGATGCCCGCTGCGTGGATCTGGCGCTCGGTCAGATCGGCGTAGCGGAGCGCGATCTCCAGCGCCCCGGCCAGGCACCATAGCATCGAGGGAACGCGGATGGCATCGGCCATCCCCCCCGCCAGGTTCCCGGACCCGTTCGCCTTGCGCCGCAGCCAACGCAGCGCCAGCCGCCGCAATGCCCACAACGCCAGCAGAGAGACGCCGAAAATGGCCACGGGTTGGACAAACTGCGCCAGGCGTTCGGGCCGCACATCCCAAAGAGCGCTGGCGAGGGACGGCTTCACATTCACGAGACGATTCTAGCAGGCCCCCGGTTCATCATCAGTCGGGGGCGGGCACCGGAAGCGCTCCGTCACAGGTTCACGTCGAGGGTTTCCTGGAACACGCCTGGCGGCAGGTTGATGCCGGCGATGCGCAGTCGCTCGAGCAGGCGCGGCGTGACTCCGGTGCCGCGGAACCGGCCCTGCACTTTGCCGGCGTCGCTGACGCCCATGCGGTCGAAGATGAAGATGTCCTGTGTCTCGATGCGGTCGTCCTTGACGCCCAGCACTTCCGAGATGGCGATCACCTTGCGTGTGCCGTCCTGGAGGCGGGCGATCTGGACGACCAGCTTGATGGCGCTGGAAAGCTGCTGGAGGATGACGCGGGTCGGGATCTCCAGGTCTGCCATCAGGACCATCGCCTCCAGGCGCGAGAACGCATCGCGCGGGGAGTTGGCGTGGACAGTGCTCATCGATCCTTCGACGCCGGTGTTCATGGCTTGCAGCATGTCCAGCGCTTCGGCGCCGCGGCACTCACCGATGATTATGCGGTCGGGGCGCATGCGCAGCGCCGTGCGCACCAGTTGCCTCTGGTTGATGCCGCCCTCTTTGTTCAGGTTCGGGGGGCGGGTCTCGAACTTCACCAGGTGCCGCTGCTGCAACTGCAACTCGGCGGTGTCCTCGATCGTGATAATACGCTCCTCTTCCGGGATGAAGCGCGACATCGCGTTGAGCGTGGTCGTCTTGCCGGAACCGGGTCCGCCCGAGATCAGGACGGTGGTCTTGGACTGCACGCAGGCCGCCAGGAACTTCAGCATGGCCGGCATCAGCGTCTTGTTGGCTAACATCTCCTCGCTGGTGATCACGTGCCGGCCGAACCGGCGGATGCTGAGCGCGGGGCCGTCCAGGGCCAGCGGGGAGATTATGGCGTTGACGCGCGAACCGTCCGGCAGGCGGGCATCGACGATCGGCTGCGCCTC
>CAYOTD010000264.1:0-7126 GCA_964406685.1 uncultured Solibacteraceae bacterium
GTCGCCTGGCTGCCGGAGGGCTATAACGGCCGGCTCAAGCTGGGCGACCGCATCTCGATCGTGGGCGACATCTATCCGGTGACACTCGAGTTCACCGTACGCGGCATCTACGACGCCCCGCGCGACAACGAGAACATGCTGTTCCATCTCGAGTATCTGCGCGAGAGCATCTCGCCGGTGCGGCGGGATTCGGTGGGAGCGTTCGTCATCCTGGCCGAGAACGCCGCCGCCGTGCCCCAGGTCTCCAAAGCGGTGGACGCGATGTTCCGCAACTCGCCGCAGCAGACCCGGACGGACACGGAGCGCGCCTTCGAGCTGAGTTTCCTGTCCTACCTGGGTAACGTCAAGATGTTTCTGCTCAGCATCTGCGGCGCGCTGACTTTCACCATCCTGCTGGTATCGGCCAACACAATGGCGATGTCGGTGCGCGAGCGGATTCGCGAGATCGGCATTCTGAAGACGCTGGGCTTCACCTCGGACGCGATTCTGGGCATCATCCTGGGCGAATCGGTCGTCATCGCGCTGATCGGAGGCGCCCTGGGCCTGTTGCTGGCGGGGAGCATTTGCGCCTTTATCGCGCAGGCGCCGACGCTGTTTGCGGACATGAAGTCGCTGGCGGTGAACTCGTGGGTGGCCGCCATCGGCCTGGGACTGGCGGCGCTGATCGGCGTCGTCAGTTGCTCGATTCCCGCCTGGTCGGCCTCGCGGCGGCCGATCGTGGAGGCCTTGCGGGTGACGGACTAGGCAAGGAGCACGTATGGCGATCCCGATCAGTTACAACCTGCGCAACCTGGCCGTTCGCAAGACCACCACGCTGATGACGGCCCTCGGCGTCGCGCTGACGGTCGCCGTGCTGGTGGGCGTGCTGGCGCTGGTGGAAGGGCTGCGCACCTCGTTCGTCGCCACCGGCCATCCGTGCAATGTCCTGGTGATGCGCAAGGGTTCAACGGCAGAGTTGACGAGCAACTTCAACCGTACCTCTTATCAGGACCTGCGATCGCTGGCCGGCATCGCCCGCAGCGCTTCCGGCGAACTGATGGCGTCGCTCGAAATGGTAACCGTGATTCTGCTGGAACAGGGCACCAACGCGGGCTCCATCAACATCAATTTGCGCTGCCTGACTCCGGTGGGGTTCGAGTTGCGCGAGGGGCTTCGGCTGGCCGAGGGGCGCCTGTTCCAGGCGGGGCAGCGCGAAGTGGTGGTGGGCAAATCGATCGCGGACCGCTACCCGGAAGCGCGCCTCGGGCGCAAGCTGACCTTCGGCCGCGGCGAATGGACGGTGGTGGGCGTGGTGGACGGCGGGCGCAGCGCCTACAACAGCGAGATCTTCGCCGACTTGAACCAGGTATCGGCCGACTACAACCGGACCGAGGTGCTGAGCTCCGCGCTGGTGCGCGCCACCGACGAGGCGGCGGCGCAGGCTCTGATCAACCGCCTGGAAGGCGACCCCCGCTTCAACGTGATGGCGCAGAGCGAGCGATCCTACTACGCGCAACAAACCAGCTCGGCGATGCCGATCCAGATTCTGGGCTACTTCATCGCCGCCGTGATGGCGATCGGATCGAGCTTCGCCGCCATGAACACGATGTACGCGGCGGTGGCGCGGCGTTCGGCCGAGATCGGCACTCTCCGCGTGCTCGGGTTTTCGCGCGGCGGCATCCTGCTGAGCTTCTTCCTCGAATCGCTGCTGCTGTCGCTGGTGGGAGGCGTGCTCGGCTGCGTGCTGGTGCTGCCGCTCAACAACATTTCGACCGGCATCGGCAGTTTCGTCACCTTCGCAGAGATCGTCTTCAACTTCCGGGTTTCGCCCTCGCTGATGCTGGCCGGCGTGGTGTTCGCGCTCGTGATGGGCGCCATCGGAGGGTTCTTCCCGGCCCGCATGGCCGCGAAGAAGGAGATCCTGGCCGCGTTGCGGGAGGGTTAGGAAGGTATGCAACCGGACCTGAAGAGCCTGCGCATCGACCGGGAGAAGAAGAGCCCGCGCGAGTCTTCCGGGTGGGCCGCGAAGTGGATCGTCGCGGGCGTGATCCTTCTCATTCTGGCGGGACTGGGCCGGTACGCCTACAGCTTCGCCACCAGCGCACCCGAGGTCGAGGTGGTGCGCGTGCAGCCGGTGCGCTTCGATTCCGCCGGCGGCAGCGTGATCCTGAACGCCACCGGATACATCATCGCGGCGCACAAGATCCAGGTGGCCTCGAAGGTGCTGGGGCGAGTGGCCTGGATCGGCGTGGATAAGGGCGACCGCGTTCGGGAAGGTGACGTCATCGTCCGGCTGGAAGACGACGAATACCGCGCGCAACTGGCGCAGGCCCGGGGGCAGCTGGTCTCGCTTCAGGCCAAGCTGGCGGAACTGGTGGCGGGCTCGCGGCCGGAGGAGATCGCGCGCGCCAAGGCGGAGGTCGAGCAGGCCAAGGCCGACCTGGTCAACGCCAACGTTTCGCTGGAGCGCACCAAGCGGCTGGTCGAGCAGGGGGTCTCCTCGAACCAGGCGTACGACGACGCCAAGGCGCGCTACGACGTGCAGGTAGCCAGAGTGGCGGCGATGGAGCGAACGTACGAGCTGGCACGGATCGGGCCGCGCAAGGAGCAGATCGATTCGGCCCGCGGCCAGGTGGAGCAGGCCAGGGGCGCGGTGGCGTTCTACGAGACGCAGCTTGCCAACACGGTGATCCGGGCTCCGGTGACGGGCACGATCCTGGAACGCGCGGTGGAGAAGGGCGAATTCGTGACAACCAGTTTCGTGGGCGAGCGCGGCGCCAAGGGTTATGTCGTGTCGCTGGCCGACCTCAGCGACCTGCGCGTCGAACTGGACATCAACCAGAACGATTTCGCGAAGCTCACGCCGCGGCATCGCGGCGTCATCAGCGTCGATGCCTTTCCGGACCGGCGCTACGACGGAGTCATCGACGAGATCTCGCCCGAAGCCAACCGGCAGAAGGCCACCGTGCAGGTGAAGGTGAAAGTGCTCAAGCCGGACGAGTATCTGCGGCCGGAAATGAACGCCAGCGTGGCGTTCCTGGGCGAGGAGAAGTCCGGCGCGCCGGCCAAGACGGTGGTGTTCGTGCCGGCCTCGGCGGTGCGCAGGGATGCCGTGTTCGTGCTGTTCAACGGCAAGGCGGTGCGGCGCCCCGTCAAGGCCAGCGGCACGACCAGCCAGGGCATCCGCATCGAGGACGGCCTGGTGGGCGGCGAGGACCTGATCGTGAACCCGCCGGCGGAACTGAAGGACGGCGACAAGGTGCGCCGGCGGCAAGGTTGATTCGCATGGACCAGACTGTCATCCAGACCAGCAAACTGACCAAGGAGTTCCTGCGCGACCAGTTTCACGTGGTTGCCCTGAAGGACGTGGACATCGAGGTCCACAGGGGCGAGTTCGTCGCGCTGATGGGTCCGTCGGGCTCGGGCAAGTCGACCCTTCTCCACCTGGTGGCCGCGATGGACCGGCCGTCGGGCGGCGAGATCCGCGTGTTGGGCGAGGACCTGCGGGCGCTCAACGACGGCGAGGTGGCGCGCTGGCGAAACCGGCACATCGGCTTCGTCTTCCAGTCGTTCAACCTGATTCCGGTGCTGTCGGCGCTGGAGAACGTCGAGCTGCCGCTGAAGCTGACCAGCCTGAAGAAGAAAGAGCGGATGGAGCACGCCACCACCGCGCTGAACCTGGTGGGGCTGGGCGACCGGCTGGGACACCTGCCGCGGCAACTCTCCGGCGGGCAGGAGCAGCGGGTGGCCATCGCGCGCGCCATCGTCACCGATCCCGACCTGATCCTGGCCGACGAGCCCACGGGCAATCTCGACGCCGGGTCGGCGCAGGAGGTGCTCACGCTGCTGGCGCGGCTGAACCGCGAGTTCCACAAGACCGTAGTCATGGTGACGCACGACCCGCATGCGGCGCACTTCGCGTCCAAGATCCGCTACCTGGAGAAAGGCGAGTTGCTTCCCGAGGGTCAGGTGCCAGCCGACTGGACCGTTGCCGCTTCGGGCGGGCGGTAGGGGTGCCGCTCAGCGCAGCAGCAGGAGTGTGGAGAGCGGGAGCGCGACAATCCGGGGATCGTCAACGACCAAGCCATCGGTCAGGGTGACGAGCACACCGAACGGCGCGTTGTAGTGGGCCTTCTCAATGAACGACCGCAGGCCGTGCGTGTCCCGGAAATCGATCACCCGGCGGTACTTCACCTCAACCGGGATGCGCTGTTCGCCGATAGTAAGGATGAAATCGACCTCCGGCTCCGCACCGCGCTCTGGAAAATGCGCGACGTCCAGCCCACGGATGGTGCGGAGGAAGTAGCCGACCGTGCTTTCGGCAATGCGCCCGGCAAGATCGGCGAGGTGCGGCATCGCGGCCAGTTCGTCCGGCGCCAGCGGGACGGACTCCTGCAACCACGCCGCCCGCAGGGCGTGATCGCACAGGCAGAGCTTCGAAGCGCCGCGCCTCCGCTTGAGTCGCAGTTCCAGCGGCTCGATTAGCCGCACCAGAAGCGTTCCGTCGAGGAACTTGAGGTACGCCAGCACACGCTGCCAACCGATATTGGCGTTCAGTGAGCGCCGCAATTCATCCAGGTACAGGGCTTGGCTTGGGGCTTGGCCGGCATAGCGGCAGGCGAGTCTGAAAACTTCTTCAAGGAGGTGCTCATCGCGCTTCTGGCCGCGCAGTCCCATTCGAAGGTCGTGCTGAATAGCGCGCTGAATTACGGTCTCATTGAGGAAGTCGGCCACATGTTCCCAGGGTTGATCGGCTCGCGCCTGCGCGACAGGATAGGCACCCCTTCGAGAGAACTCCCGGAAGGCCTGCTGACGCAACGTTGAGCACTCCGCGCCGTGTTGAGCGAGACTCCGCCACGCGCTTCTCTCCTTCAGCGAAGCGACACCGTTGGAAGCAAGAAACGGGGGGATGCTTCCGAATCCTCGCAACTCGCTTATCTCACGCAACAACAGCGGCCCCATATCATAGGTTGACATTCTACCCGCCAGGCTGTCGCGGCCCGCCTCGATGCGCAGCGCCGAACTCCCTGTTACCAGAACGCGAGCCGGATTCAGATCGACGAAGTTCTTCAGTGTGGGCGCCCAATCGGGAAGGTTCTGGACTTCATCCAGGAAGACGTAGGCAGTCTTCCCGTCTCTGGCGGCTTGATGATAGGTCTTGCGGAGAATGTTCTCACTAAACCAGCGAGTCAGCTCGAGAATCGGGCTGGGTATCTTTCTCAGCTCCGGCAACTCGTCAAACTGAACACGCAGGATGCGTTCTGGTTCGATTCCAGACTCAAGCAGGTCATCAACTATCTGATTCAGAAGCGTTGTCTTGCCAACCTGCCTCGGGCCACGGAGTACCTGCACAGGTGCGAGACCGTCGCGTAATCCGCGCTCAATCGATGGAAACAACCAGCGGCGCAGAGGGGGAAGTCCGAAAGTGCGATCGCCCCGCCACCATGGATTCGCGTCGCGCAGGGCCGCTTCTAGCCCGCGCGAAAGGCTGGAGAATAACATCGACCCGGAGTCAGCCATCCATCCAAGTCTATTCCACTGTTACGCTCTTGGCGAGGTTGCGGGGCTGGTCGACGTCGCAGCCGCGGCGCACGGCGATGTGGTAGGCCAGCAGTTGCAGGGGGGACGATCTCGATGATGGGAAGCAGCAGCTCGTCGGCCGGCGGAATCCCGATCACGAAGTCGGCCATGCGGGCGGTCTCGTTGTCGCCCTCGTTGGCCACCGCGATGATGCGGCCCTGGCGCGCCCGAACCTCCTGGATATTCGACAGCGTCTTCTCATACCGGGTGCGGCTGTCGGCGTCCCTGGGGTCGTAAGCGGCGAGAAAGACCACCGGCAGGTTCTCGTCGATCAGCGCGTTGGGGCCGTGCTTCATCTCGCCCGCCGGATAGCCTTCGGCGTGGATGTAGGAGATCTCCTTGAGTTTCAGAGCCCCTTCCAGCGCGATCGGGAAGTGGATGCCGCGGCCCAGAAACAGGAAATCCGATACGCGGAACAGCTTCCGTTCCAACTCGTCGTAGATGTCCGAGCGGCCCAGGACGGTCTCGATCTGCTTGGGTACGTGCAGCGCCTCCTGCATCAAGCGCACCGACGTTTCCGCGTTCAGTTTGCGGCGCACCTGGCCCAGGTACATCGCCAGGATGAACAGCGCCGTCAACTGCGAGGTGAAGGCCTTGGTGGAGGCGACGCCGATCTCCGGGCCGGCGTGTGTTAGCAGCGTCCCGGCGGCCTCGCGCGTGATCATCGAGCCGATCACGTTGCAGATGGCCAGCGTCTTCGATCCCTTGGACTTGGCCTCGCGCTGCGCCGCCAGGGTGTCGGCGGTCTCGCCGGATTGCGAGATCACCACCGTCAACACGTCTTCGGCGAGGATCGGATCGCGGTAGCGGAACTCGCTGCCGTAGTCCACCTCCACCGGAATCCGCGCCAGCTTCTCGATCATGAACTTGCCGGCGAGGGCGGCGTGCCAGCTCGTGCCGCAGGCGACGATCCGGATCGCGCGGAAGCTCTGGAACTCCTCCGGCGTGATCTCCATCTCGTCCAGGAAGACCCGGCCCGACTCCTGGCCGATCCGGCCCAACATGGTTTCGCCCACGGCTCGCGGCTGCTCGAAGATCTCCTTCTGCATGAAATGCTTGTAGCCGCCCTTTTCGGCCATGATGGGATCCCAGAGAATCCGGGTGGCCGGGCGGAGGAGCGGACGCCCCTCGAAATCCCTCAGGCTGACGCCGCCGGGCGCAAGCACGGCCAGGTCGCCATCGGCGAGGAAGATGATGTCGCGGGTGTGATGGAGAATGGCGGGCACATCGGAGGCGACGAAGCACTCTCCCTCGCCCAACCCGACCACAGCGGGGGGCCCCAGGCGCGCGGCGACGATCTTGTTGGGGTCCGATTGCGCGATCACCGCCAACGCGAAAACACCCTTCAATTCCCGCACGGCGGCCCGTACCGAATCTTCCAGGTTGCCCCGGAAGTGCTTCTCAATCAGGTGAGCCACAATTTCGGTGTCGGTCTCGGTGACGAACTTGTGGCCCTCGCCCTCGAGCAGGCGCTTGAGATCCAGGTAGTTCTCAATGATGCCGTTGTGGACCACGACGACATCGCCTTTGCAGTCGCTGTGGGGGTGGGCGTTTTCTTCGGTCGGCC
>CAYOTD010000265.1:0-7106 GCA_964406685.1 uncultured Solibacteraceae bacterium
CCTCGGTGTCTTCTGCGGCATCTCGTGGGCACTTACGGTGGCGTCGTTGCGTTGGCTCGGGAGCGGCGACAGGCCGGGCGGGGGATCGGCCATGGCGGCGGTGGTGGCGGGCAACGCCATCGCCGCGCTGGTGGGGTTGTCTTTGGCGTTGCCGCTGGCTCGTGCGACCGCGACGGACTGGCTGGCGCTGAGCTACCTGGGCGTGGTCCAGATCGGAGTCGCCTACGTGTTGCTGACTTACGCCGTGCGGCACCTGTCGGCGCTGGAAACCTCGCTGCTGATCCTGGCCGAGCCGGCTCTTAACCCCATCTGGACTTTCGTCCTCCACGGCGAGCGGCCCGCGCCCTGGGCCATTGCCGGCGGCGCGCTGATCCTGGCGGCGACGCTTGCCAACCTGTTCCGGAAGTAGAAACTCAACTCGCCGGTACGCGCTTTGACGCGAGCCACGTCAGCGCTATACCGAGGCAGGCTAGCAGAGTCAGGGACGCGCCCCAACTTAGGATCGATGGGGTGAAGTGCATCTGTGCTCTGTGGCGGCCGGCTGGCAGCGCGAGGCCGCGGAAGGCGCCGTTGGTTACTACTAGCGGCTGTTCCTGACCGTCGATCGTGGCGCGCCAGCCTGGATACCAGGTTTCGGAGGTAACTAGGAACGATGGCGCGGCTGACTCGGTTTCCAGTTCCACCTGGCGCGCGGAATAGCGGCGGACGCGGACCACTCCTTCGCCGCCGGTGAATGGCGGCGCGCCTTCCACTACCGCTTCGCGGCTGGGGTCGAAGCCGGGTGAGCCTAGAATCGCGAGGGCTTCCTGAAACGATCCGGCGGGCCGCGTCCGCCCTACCAGGAAGAAGCGCGGCAGCACGGAGAGGTTTTCGTACACCTGGTGGCCCGGCAGCACGGCCGCCAGCCGCAATCCCGGACTGCTCATGCGCGGCTTCGCGTCGGGCGCGTAGGTCAGGATGTAGCGCACGTTGAGCAGGTCAAGGATGGGCGACTCCGGCCGGGTGACTTCGTGGTAACGCTCCCAGAACGGGCCGGGGGCGAACAGGCGGCGCACTTCGAGCAGCCGGTGGATGACCAGCGGATCGTTGCCGTTGGCGGTCGGCACCTGCTCGATGGGCGCGGCCGGCATCCAGCCGGTGGAATCCTGCCAGACGTCGATGCGCGCGGGCGGGGTGGTCTGATGGATCAGGCGCCGTACGCCCGCCAGCGTCACCGGCGACCCCTCGAAGGAGTTCTCCCGAACCGGCGCCACGCGGCCCGCGGGTTGCGCGTTCCAGTGACGATTCGAGCCGACCCAGTACAGGTCCAGGATCGTCAGCAGGACCAGCGCGGCTCCCAGTTTCGGCGCCCAGCGCGCCACGCCGAGGGCGGCCAGGCACGCCAGCCCCAGCACGAAGGCGGCGTTGAAGAACTCGGGATACAGGGGCGACTTGACCGCGGCCGGAAGGGCGGCGAGGATGGCGTGGCCGGGCGGGGTCGTGCCGCCCATCATGAGGAAGCCCGAGCCAAGCGTCATCACGGTGAACACGGCCGCCGGCCGGTCGCGCCGGGCGAGCGCGGCCGCCGCCAGCAGCGGGGTCGCCAGCCCGCAATAGAGATACAAAAACGTCTCGTTCCAGGGGAGCGTGAACTGCTCCCGGTCGAAGACGTGGAAGTAATTGGGGAGGACGAGGGAGACCAGGCCCTGCCAGGGAACGCCGCCGGCGTCGTCGGACCACTCACCGCGCATACTTGCCAGGCTCAGCGATGTCAGCTCGTGCGTGGGGAGCACCTGCACGGCCGCCAGCAGCACGCCCCAGACCGTGGCCACCGCGGCGAGAGCGAGTCCTTTGACGGGAAGCGGACGCCGCACGGCGAGAACGAGGGCCAGCAGCCAGGCGGAGGCCACCACCGCGATGGTGACGGCGGGGAAACCGGCCAGAATCGAAAGCGCCAAGATAACGGCCAGCGCCGCCGTCCAACGCCATCCGGGACGTTCGAACAACTCGACGACGCACAGCCAGGCGAAGGGCAGCCAGGCCGCGCCGCAAATGGCGCCCAGGTGCTGCGCCTGCGAGGTGAAGAAGCCGCCCAACTGGAACACCGTTCCGCCGAACAGCGCCGCCGTCCAGTTCAGACCCAGACGGCGCAACAGCAGGTAAGCTCCCACGCCGCCCACGAAGACATGCAGCGCGACCTGCCATTGGAGAAGGCGCTGGAGAGCGTCCAGCCCCAACAGGTTCGCCAGTCCGAAGAAGATCCACGCGGGGGGGTAGAAGACCTGGGCCTGCATGTTGGCGTAGAACGGCAGGCCGCAGTAAGTGAACGGATCCCAGAGCGGTAACTCGCCCGCTCCCAGGCTGCGGGCGGCAAAGTAGGCCAGCGGCAGGTGGTAGCCGGGCAGATCGTAGGGGATGATGAAGTCGCGCGAGAACAGCACACGCCGGAAGAACAGGAGCACCTCGGCCAGCAGCACCAGGCAGGGCGCGGCGCGATGCCACAGGCGGGATAATGGAGAATCCGGCATGCAGTTTTCCAGGATACTTGTTCGCGCGACCAATTGGGTTGGCGACGCGGTGATGTCGCTGCCCGCGTTGCGGGCGATCCGCGCGCGCTTTCCGGCGGCGCACATCGCCGTGCTGGCGCGGCCCTGGGTGGCGGATCTGTACGCGCGCGAGCCGTTCGCCGACGAAGTGATTCCCTACGCCGCCCCGCGCGGCGCGCGCGGGCTGGCGGGGCAGTGGCGCGCGGCGGCGGATCTGCGCCGGAGCGGATTCGATTGCGCCATCCTGCTCCAGAACGCGTTCGAAGCGGCGCTGCTGGCGTGGCTGGCACGCATCCCGCGGCGCATCGGCTACAGCCGCGACGGGCGCGGATTCCTGTTGACTGACGCCATTCCCCTCCCGCGGACGGGCGAGACGCCGCTTCACCAGCGCTTCTACTACCTGGAGATGCTGCGGCGGGCGGGTATCCTCGACGCGATTCCGGAGGATAACGCGGTCCGGCTGGAGGGCGCGGCGCCCGTCCCCGGCGAGGCATGGGTGGGGGTGAGTCCGGGAGCGGCTTACGGAGGCGCCAAGCGGTGGCCGGCGGAGCGGTTCGCCGAAGCCGCCGCGGAGCTGGCCGCGCGCCTGGAGGCGGGCGTGGCGCTGTTCGGCTCGGGCGAGGAGCGCGCGCTGTGCGAGCGCGTCGAGGCTCTAATCGGCGGACGCGCGCGCGTGGTCAACCATGCGGGCCGTACGAGCCTGCGCGAGTTCATCGACCTGGCCGCCGCCTGCCGCGTCTTTCTTACGAACGACTCCGGCGCCATGCACATCGCCTCGGCCCTCGGCGTGCCGACCGTGGCTATCTTCGGCGCCACCGATGACGTGGCGACGGGGCCCGCGGGGGAGCGGTGGCGCATCGTGCGCGAGCCGGTGGAATGCAGCCCGTGCCTGCTGCGCGAATGTCCCATCGATCACCGCTGCATGACGCGCGTCGAGCCCGGCCGTGTGGCGCGCGAGGCGCTGGAACTGCTGAAATAGGATCAGGTGGACACGCGAAGCAAGATCATCGGCCGCGACGAGGCCCGGCGCGCGGTGGCGGATGCGGGCCTGGCCGTGGTCACCGGCTACTTCGATCCGCTGACCGCGGCTCACGCGCGCCGGCTGGAAGCGATCGCCGCCGAGGGAGCGCGTCTGCTGGTGGTGGTGCGCACGCCCCAGGATCCGATTCTGCCCGCGCGCGCCCGCGCCGAACTGGTGGCCGCGCTGGCCGCCGTCCAGGCCGTGGTGATCGAGGAAGGCGGCGCGGATTGGGTGGCGGAGTTGCCCGCCGCGCGCTTGGCCAGGGAAGAGGACGCCGATCTCCAGCGGCGGCGCGATCTGGTGGCGCACATCCACCGGCGGCAGGCGGTCCGGTAGCCCGGCGATGAGCGGCCCGCGCATACTGGTGGTCCGGCTGGGCGCGATGGGGGACATCATTCACACCCTCCCCGCCGTCGCCACGTTGAAACACAGCTTCCCGCGCGGCCAGCTTCTGTGGGCCGTGGAGCGGAAGTGGGCGGGCCTGCTCGACGGCAACCCTTTCGTCGACGAGATCGTGCCGGTGGACCGCAGTCTGACGGGCTTTCTGGCGCTGCGCCGCAAACTGCGCGAGACGCGCTTCGACCTGGCGGTGGATTTTCAGGGGCTGATCAAGTCCGCGGTGGTGGCCGCGGCTTCGCGCGCGGAGAAGATCTGCGGCCTGGTTCAGGGCCAGGCGCGCGAGAGGCTGGCGGCGCTGTTCTATTCGACCAAAGTGCGCACGCAGGCGGCGCACATCGTCGATCGCCACCTGGAGATCGCCGCCGCCGCGGGAGCGTCCAACATGGTGCGGGTGTTTCCGCTGCCGCCGGGAGCGCCGGAAGGACAACTGCCGGACGGACCCTTTGTCCTGTCGTGCCCGCTGGCGGGATGGCCGGCCAAGCAGTGGCCGCTGGAGCATTACAGCCGCCTGGGCGAGATGCTGAAGCGGCGGCGTCTTCCGCTGGTGATGAACGGCCCGCCGCACGCGATGGCGGCGTTGCGCGGCGCGCCTCACGTTGTGTTGCACGGGTCGGCGCTGGCGGGGCTGATCGACGCCACGCGGCGCGCGGCCGCGGTAGTGGGCGTCGACAACGGCCCGCTGCACCTGGCCGCGGCGCTGGGCAAGCCCGGCGTGGCCGTGTTCGGACCCACCGATCCGGCTCGCAACGGTCCTCCGGGAGACACCATCACCGTGCTGCGCGCCCCGGGCGCGGCGACCAGCTACAAGCGGCGGCGCGAGATCGATCCGAGCATGAAGAAGATCACGCCGGAGATGGTCTTCGACGCGCTGAAGGGAGTTCTCCCCTGATGCGCCGCTACTGGTTCCCGAAGGCCTATGCCGACCTGGTGCAACGGCACCGGGTGCCATTCGGGTTCATTCTGGTGATCGCCTTCGCCTGGTGGTCGCAGCCGTCGTGGGGAAGTCTTGCGGCCGGGATTCCCGTGGCGGTGGTGGGCCTCGCGTTGCGCGCCTGGGCCGCCGGACATCTGGCCAAGAACGAGGAGTTGGCCACCACCGGTCCCTATGGCCACATGCGCAATCCGTTGTACGTGGGGACGGCGCTGGTGGCCGCAGGACTGGTGATCGCGGCCCAACGCCTGGGGCTCGCGCTGCTGTTCGCGGCGGTCTTCCTGTTCATCTACCTGCCGGCGATCGAGCTGGAGGAGCAGCACCTGCGAAAGCTGTTTCCGCAGTACGCCGAGTACGCGCGCAACGTTCCCCTGCTGTGGCCGCAGCTGCGGCGGTGGGGCGCGGCGGGCCGGTTCCGCGGGGATCTGTACCGGCGCAACCAGGAGTACCAGGCACCGGCGGGTTTGCTGGCCGGAGTCGCGCTGCTGGCCTGGAAAGCGGCCGGAGGGTGAGGGGGGCAGATGCGGAAAGACGCGGCCTTCTTCGGCGAGCAGGAGCTGGCACTCATCTACATCGCCAAGAGGCTGAAAGAAGCGTTGCGGCTGGAGTCCCTGTTGACGGGGGCGGGTTACGACTACCTGGTGGAAGCCGACAGCTACCGCGGCGGTTTCATCTTCCAGACCGAGCGTATCGGCGCGTTCTTCTACGTCGCCCCCGACGCGGAGAACAGCGCGCGGGAACTGATGGCGGCCCACGGATACCGCCCCTACGAGCCGGTGTGCTGACCCGCGGGCGGGTTCACTCCCAGGGAGTTCGTCCCATCGTCCAGCGCAGGTTGGCGCGGGCCACGGTCAGATCATAGAGGCCGCGGAGCAGGTTGGTGCGCGCCACCGCGAGAGCGGTCTGCGCGTCGGAGACGTCGAGCGAAGTGGCGGCGCCGTGCTGGTAGTTGGCCTGCATCATTTCCAGGACGCGCTCGGCCTGGCGGAGGTTGGCGCGCGCGGCCGCGACCGCTTCGCGCGCGGCTCGCCAGTCGTCGAGTCCCTGCTGCACGTTCAGCCGCACCTGTTGTTCGCTTTTCTCGCGCTCCAGCCTGGCGGCGCGGCCGCCGGCGGTGGCCTGCCAGACCATGCCGCTGCGGCGGAAGCCGTCGAACACCGGCAGCGTGAAACTGACGCCCGTGCTCCACTGGGCGTAGAGAGGATCGACGAGGTTCGAGGTCAGGCGCGAGACGATGCCGTAGGCGCCGTTGAACTCGACCCTCATGCGGCTTTCCGCGCGCGCCAGGTCAAGCTGCGCGGCGGCGCTGCGCTCGGCGACGCGCAGGCGCATCAGCTCGGGCCGGCGGCGGACCGCCTCCTTGGTGAGCGCTTCCAGGTCGTTCTCGTCCCAGCCCGTTTCGGGGAAGTCGCCGGAGATCCGGGTGGGGTGTTCGACGGGCCGGCCGATGTAGTAATTCAGCAGCGCGCGGGCCTGCTTGATGGCATTGCGCGCGCGCACCACGTCGGGCTGGCCGTTGGCCACCGCCACCTCCGACCGCAGCACATCCACTTCGGTGGCCACGCCGTTGCGGAAGCGTACGCGCGCCATTTCGGCGTGGCGCGATTTCTGCTCCTGCGTTTCCAGGACCAGCTTTTCGTAGCGCTCCGCCCACAGCAGGCCGTAGAAGGCCTTCACCACCTCGAACGAGAGGTTCTGCCTGGCGCGGTCGATGTCGAGCTGCGAGCCTTCGGCCTCGATCGACGCCAGCCGCAGGGCCGTGCCCACTTTGCCGGCGGTGTAGAGCGGCTGCTTCACCGAGATCGAGTAGTTGAACATGTTCACCGGCGAGGGCACCAGGGCGTTGCGCAGCTCCTCGGGGAACTTGTCGAGCCCGGAGGCATTCAGCAGGCTGGGGTCGCGCATGCGCAACGCGCCGGCCCCGATGGAGACATCCGGGAAGGCCTGCGCGCGCACCTCGCGGATCTTGCCTTTGAGCACTTCGGCCGAGGCCTGGGCCTTGCCGATGTCCGGATGCCGGTCGAGAGCGAGGCGCACCGCGTCGCTGAGCGTCAGCGGGGCCAGATCGTCGGCGGCGAGCAGGGACGATACCAGAATCAGACACAGAACGGCCGGCTTCATAGGATGCGAGGGTATGAATCTCCCTCCCTATTCTAACGTTCCGCGCCCGCCGAAAGTTCCCGGCCCGGCTACTGCTTGACCAGTTCGACGCGGCGGTTCTGGGCGCGGC
>CAYOTD010000266.1:0-7079 GCA_964406685.1 uncultured Solibacteraceae bacterium
CAACGGTGCATCCCGTGGACGCGTGGCCGAAGCTGACACTCTTCGCGATGTGGCTGGGAACCACCGGAACGGCGGGCGAAGACGGTGACGCCGATCGGCTCTCACCTGTGAGGTTTGACTGTTATGTAGGGTTTCAGCAGGAAGCCGAACGGCTGTTCTGTCACGCGAGGTAAGCGCGGCCTCATACTGCCGCAGCTCAGCGTCTGGTGACCGTCACACCAGACCGAGGTGGCGTTGGAGCCGACGGAGGCGCCGGTCGTGGCGAAGCGCGTCGTAGCGCGGGTCGACTTTGAGCCAGGCGAGCCAACTGGCGCGCTCGGCGGCGGCGCGGTCGAGCCAGGCGAACGCCTCGTCGGGTTGGCCGAGACCGATATGGATGAAGGCGCGGGCCAGCGGGGGGACATAGGTGTCGTGCTCCAGCCGGTCCAGCCGCTTCAGTAGCGCGAGGGCTTCGTCGCGGCGGCCGGCGCGCGCCTGCGCTTCTCCCATCATGCCCAGGGCCAGGGGGTTGCGGCCCAACCGCCAGGCGCGCTCGCAGGAGCGGATGGCCTCGTCGAACTCGCCCGCCGCCGCCTGGGCTTGCCCCAGTTGAAGGTAAGCGACTTCGTAGGCCGGGTCCAGATCGAGCACGCGGCGGCACTGCTGGCTGGCGTCGTCGAAACGGCGCGCCAGGCACAGCACGTAAGCCAGCGAGACGCCGATGTCGAGCGAAAGCGGGTCGATGCGGAGGGCGGCCTGAATGTCGGCTATGCCCTCGTCGGTATTCCCCATCGCGGCCCGCACGGCGCCGCGCCAGTCGAGGGCGCGCGCCAGGCCGGGCGCCAGTTGAATGGCCCGGTCCAGCTCGCCGAGGGCCTCCCTCCAGCGCCACTCATAGAACGCCTGCACCGCGCCCAGGGTAGCGTGCGCCTCGGCGAGGGAGTCGTCGATCTCGAACGCTTTGGCTACCGCCGCTTCCACTTGCGCGGCCACGCGCACCGGCGAGGCCCCGCCGTGGTAGGCCAGAAAGCAATAGGCGTCGGCGAGCCCGCACCAGGCCGGCGCGTAGCGTGGATGCCCGGCCAACACCTGCCTGAACAGGGCGGCCGCCTTGCGCAGTCCGGAGATCGTCTGCCGGTTCGAGTAGTAGCGGCCCTTCAGGTACAGCGCGTAGGCGTCCGGGCCGGTATCGTAGGCGGCAACCAGTCGGGCGGCGGGCGCCAGCCGCACCTTGAGCGCGCGGACGATGGCCCAGGCGATCTCGTCCTGAAGCGCGAAGACGGCGGTCAACTTTCGTTCGAAGGACTCCGACCAGAGATGATAACCGTCGCCGGCGTCGATCAACTGGGCGGTGATGCGCACGCTCGACCGCGCCTTGCGCACGCTGCCCTCGACCACGTAGCGGGCGTTGAGGCGGGTGGCGATTTCGCGGATGTCTTCGGATTTGCCCTTGAACTGGAAGGCGGAGGTGCGCGCCACCACGCGGATTCCATCGACCTTGGCCAGCGCGTTGATGATCTCTTCGGTGATGCCGTCGCAGAAGTAGTCCTGGCGCGGCTCGGGGCTGAAGTTGGCGAAGGGCAGGACGGCGATGGTGGGGACCTCGGACGCGGGCGGGAGCGGTTCGGCGCGCGCGGCAAACAGCGGGGCATAGCTACCTTCGGGGAAGGTCACCACGAGCGGGTCGGCGGCACCTTCCTGCGCGTAGTAGGATTTCAGCTTCGAACGGAGCCGGCGCGCCTCGACGCGAACGATGGGGTCGATGCGCGGATCGTACGAGGGGTCGCGGTCGAAAACCTCCACCCCGAGGGTGTACTCCTTAAGCTCGCTCGAATGGCCCGCCAGCGCGCGCTCGACGGCGAAGCTCAGGAAGCGGCGCAGCCGCCGGCTGCCCGCGAATGTCCGTGAGGCGAGCAAGCGATCAAGCTGGGCGCGGGCGGCCGTCTCCATCAGTCCGTACTCAATTGATTCTACTGGATAATGCCGATAAGCTTACGGTAAGCCGCCGCAGCTTACTCAACGCGGGGACCGAAGACTCCTCACACTGGGAACAGAGGCCATGAAGAACCACCGAGTTGTCCTTACACTTCTTGTCGCACTGGGAATGGCCGCCTGCGGGGGACGGCCGGCGGGCAGCCAGACGGCCAGGTCCGAGGTTACGCCGGTCAAGGTGCGGCGTGTGCAGAAGGTCAGCCAGCCGGCGCGGATCGCGGCCAGCGGCTCGGTCGAGCCCGACCAGACGGTGAAGGTCGCCTTCCAGGTGGCGGGCAAGGTGGCGCGCGTGCTGGTGGAAGAGGGCGCCGCGGTGCGCGCGGGGCAGTTGCTGGCCGAGCTTGACTCGACCGACTACCGTTTCGGCGCGGATGCCGCCGCCGCGCAGACGGGCATGGCTCGCGCCGCACTCGACAAAGCGCAGACCGGAGCCCGCGTGCAGGAGGTGGAGCGCGCCCGCGCGGCCTACGAGCAGGCCGCCGACGAATACGCGCGGCTGAAGAAGCTGTACGAGCGCAAGAGCCTGGCGCCGAGCGACTTCATAAAGATCGAAGCCCACTACCTGGGGGCCAAGGCGCAGTACGAAGAGGCGCGGGAGGGCGCGCGGCGCGAGGACAAGGCGGCGGCCAAGGCGGCCTTGGAACAGGCGCAGGCGGGCGAGCGCGTGGCGCGCAAGCGGCTGGACGACACGCGGCTGCTGGCACCGCTGGCGGGACTGGTGGCACACCGCATGGTCGAAGCGGGCGAGAGCATCGGCGCCGGCATGCCGGCCTTCGTCATCATCGATCTGGAACCGGCCAAGGTGCGGGTGGGCGTGCCGGAGTCCGATATCCGCCTGGTGCGTGTGGGGCAGGCGGCGACGATCCTTGCGCCGGCGCTGCCTGGCCAGAGCTTCGAGGGCCGGGTGGAGCAGGTTGGCGTGGCGGCCGAACCCGCCTCTCGAACGTACAGCGTGAAGATCGCGGTTCCCAATCCCAGGCTGATGCTGAAGGCGGGCATGATCGCCGAGGCGCAGATCCGGAGCGACACGCGGGTGGAGGCGAAGACGCTGCCGGGCGAGGCGGTGGTGCGCGATCCGCAGGGCGCCACGCTGGTCTACGTCTACTTCCCGAAGGAGCGCCGCGTCTACGCGCGCCGGGTCGAAGTGGGCACGGTCTACGGGCGCGAGGTCGAGATCCGCGGCGGCCTGGCGGGCGACGAGCAGGTGGTGACCGGCGGCCAGAACCGGGTGCGCGAGGGCGCGCTGGTGGAGGCGGTGGAGGAGCGGCCATGAACCCGGTGCGCTCGTCCCTGCGGTATCCGCAGGTGACCCTCGTGGTCACGGCGATCCTGTTCGCCGCCGGCGTCTGGGCGCTGGTTCACATGCCGCGCCGCGAAGACCCGAAGATCACCATCCGCGTGGGCCTGGTGTCGGCCGTCTATCCCGGCGCCACCGCCGAACAGGTGGAAGACCAGGTGACGCGCAAGATCGAGGAGCGGCTGTTCCGCTTCGAGGAAGTACGCAAGTCGAAGACCTTCTCCACCAGCCGCAACAACGTGGTCATCCTCAACGTCGAGCTGGAGGATTGGGTCAAGGACACCGACCGGTTCTGGTCCAAGCTGCGGCACGATCTGAACGAGTTACGCGCCACGGAACTGCCCGAGGGCGTGCGCGGGCCGGTAGTGAACTCGGATTTCGGCGACACGGTGGCGGTGCTGGTGGCGGTGCACGGCGAGCGGTACGGCTACCGGGAGCTGAAGGACTACACCACGCGGATTGAGGACGAGTTGCGCGGCATCCGGGCGGTGTCGAAGATCAAGCGCTACGGCGAGCAGAAGGAGCAGATCCTGGTCACCAGCTCGCTGGGGCGGATCTCGCAGTACTCGGTGGATCTGCTGCACGTGATCGGCGCGCTCCAGCAGCGCAACGTGGTGGCCTACGCCGGGGCTCTGGACACGGGAGCGGGCAAGGCGCCGCTGAAGACCACCGGGCTGTTCCAGACCGAAGACCAGATCCGTCGGGTGATGGTGGACGTATCGCGCACCGGCCAGCCGGTCTACCTGGGCGACCTGGCGCGGGTCGAGCGACGCTACCAGGACCCGGAATCCCTCATCCGCTACCAGGGCGAGCGCGCGCTGATGTTCTCGGTGGAGATGCAGGAGGGGCACAACATCGTGGATTTCGGCCGCGAGTTGCGCGGCCGGCTGGAACGCATCCGGACCACGCTGCCGCCGGATCTGAAGCTCGATCTGATCGCCGACCAGCCGCGAGTGGTGGAGGATCGCGTCAGCCATTTCTTCCGCGAGTTCGGTATCGCCATCGGCTCGGTGATCCTGGTGACCATGCTGTTGCTGCCCTTCCGTGTGGCGGTGATCTCAGCGGTGGCGATTCCGGTCACGGTGGCCATCACGTTCGGAACGATGAACGCAATGGGCGTCGAGTTGCACCAGGTCTCCATCGCGGCCCTGATCGTGGTGCTGGGCATGGTGGTGGACGACGCCATCGTGATCGCCGACAATTACGTCGAATTGCTCGACCGCAAGGTGCCGCGCGCGGAGGCGGCGTGGCGTTCGGCCACCGAACTGGCGGTGCCGGTGCTGACCGCGACCCTGACCATCATCGCCAGCTTTCTGCCGCTGCTGATGCTGTCGGGTTCGGTGGGCGAATTCATTTCGGCGCTGCCCATCGCGGTGGCGGTATCGCTGGGGTCGTCGTTCGTGGTGGCAATGCTGCTGACTCCGCTGCTGTGCCGGACGTTCATCCAGACGGGATTGCACGATCATGAGCAGCCGCGGCCCAAGCGGCGCTTCCGTCCGCTGGACCTGATGGAGACCTCCTACGGCGTGGCGATCCGGTGGGCGATGCGCCACCGGCCGCTGGCGGTGGTGGCGGGCGTGATCGCCATTGCCGGCGGCGTGCTTCTGCTCCAGACCCGGCCCGAGCAGTTCTTTCCCTCGGCCGAGCGCAACCAGTTCACCATCGATGTCTGGCTGCCGGAGGGAACGCGCATCGAGGCCACCGATGAAGTGCTGCGGCGGCTGGAGAAGGATCTCCAGGCCGATGCGCGCGTGCGCGCTTACGCGACGTTTCTGGGCACCAGCGCGCCGCGGTTCTACTACAACGTCAATCCCGAGCCGCCGGCCGACAACTTCGGCCAGCTTCTGGTGAACACGCGCGATGTGGGAGAGACTCCACGTTTCGTGTACGAGCTGCGGCAGCGGCTGGCCCGGGTCGCGCCTGAGGCGCGGGTCATTGTGAAGCAGTTGGAGCAGGGTAACGTGCTTCAGGCGCCGGTGGAGGTGCGCGTCGTCGGCGAAGACCTCGAAACGCTGAAGTCGATCGCCGCGCGGGTCCGCGGCATTCTGGAGCAGACGCCCGGGTCGGCCTTCGTGCACGACGATTTCCGCGAGGACTCTTATCACGTGACAGTGAACGTCAACCAGGAAGTGGCCAACCGGCTGGGGCTGAGCAACTCGGCCATCGCGCAGCAGTTGGCCGGAGGGTTCGAGGGCGCCCCCGTTTCCACCTTCTGGGAAGGCGACCGCGCCGTGGACATCGTGCTGCGCATCGAGGAGGACCGGCGGCGGTCGTTCGAGGACGTGCGCGGAGCCTACATGACCTCGCTGCTGACCGGAGCGCGCGTGCCCCTGCGCGAGGTCGCCGATTTGAAACCCGAATGGCGGACCAGCCGCATCGTGCGGCGCAATGGCGTGCGGACCCTTACGGTGCGCAGCTTCTTCGAGCAGGGCCGGCTGGCCTCCGATGTGCTGAAGGCGGCGCAGGGGACCATCGCCGCGCTCGATCTGCCCGCCGGCTACCGGATCGAATACGGCGGCGAGGTCGAAACGCAGAAGGAGACCTTCGGAGAGATGGTGGGCGCGCTGCTGGTGAGCCTGGTGGCCATCTTCCTGATCCTGTTGTTCCAGTTCCGCACCGTGTGGGAGCCGCTGCTGGTGATGGTCTCGATACCACTGGCTTTGCTGGGCGCGGGCGTGGGGCTGGTGGTGACCCGCAATCCATTCGGTTTCACGGCGTTCATGGGGGTGGTTAGCCTGTCCGGTATCGTGGTGCGCAACCCCATCATCCTGGAGGACTACATCAAGCAGCGCATCGCGGGGGGAGAGACCGTGGAGACCGCGGCGCTGGAGGCCGGGCAGCGCCGGCTGCGGCCCATCTTCCTGACCACGGCCGCGGCGGCGGTGGGCGTGACGCCGATGATCCTGTCGGGGTCGAGCCTGTGGTCGCCGCTGGCCAGCGTGATCGCGGTGGGGCTGCTGTTCTCGATGTTCTTCACGCTGATGGTCGTGCCGGTGCTTTACGTGCTGGTCCGCCGGAGGGTGTCATGAGGCTGCGAATCGCTGTCGTATTGTTATCCCTGACGGTGCTGGAGGCCGCCCCGGTTCGAAGGCTGACGCTGGAAGAGACCGTCGATCTGGCGCTGAAGCAGAACTCCCTGCTGAAGCTGGCGCGGCTGAAGGCGCGCGAGAACCGGGCCAAGACGGTCACGGCGCGCGCCAACTACTTCCCGCAGCTTTCCACCGACGCCAATTATTGGCAGGTGCTGGAGAAGCAGGGTGTGACCATCCCCACTGGCGTGCTGGGCGTGTTTCCGGATCTGGGCCCGCTCCCGCAGAGCCCGATCCGCGTCGAGCAGGGCGGGATCAGCCTGCTGTTCACCACCACCACGTTGGGCCAACCGTTGACGCAACTAATCAAGATCCGCCAGGGCCACCGTATCGCCGGGCTGGACACGGCCATTGCGGAAGCGGATGTGAAGCGGGCGGAAACCGAGGTTGCCCTCCGCGCGCAGGAGGCGTACTTCGGACTGCTGATCGCGCAGGCCGAGCGGCGGGCGGCACAATTGCAGGTGGCCTTCACCGAGGAGCGGCTACGCGAAGCGCGCGAAGCGGTGGAGACGGGCAAGGCGTTGGCCGTCGCCTCGATCGGCGCGCGCGCCGGTTGGTTGGAGGCGCGGCACGCGTTGCTGGCGCTGGATAACCGCATCTCGGACATCAACCTCGAGTTGTGCGACCTCATCGGGCTGCCGCTGGAGACCGCGGTGGAACCAGTGGCGCCGGCCCTCGATGCGGCCGAAGCGCCGGCCGTCGAGGCGTTGGTCAAGACCGCG
>CAYOTD010000267.1:0-7062 GCA_964406685.1 uncultured Solibacteraceae bacterium
CCCGCTACATTCACACCAACCTGGTCGCGCGGGACTGGCGCGCCCTCGCCGGTTTCTACGAGCGCGTCTTCGGATGCCGCGCCGTCGGGCCCGAGCGCGACTACCGTGGAGATACGCTTGATGCCGGCACCGGACTCACCGGCGCCCACCTGACGGGCGTCCACCTGCGCCTGCCCGGATTCGAAGACGCCGGTCCGACCCTCGAGATCTTCTCCTACGACGACCTGCTCGATCGGTCCCCGCCGGCGGTCAACCGGCCGGGGTTCGGGCACATCGCCTTCCAAGTCGACGACGTGGCGGCGGCCCGCACCGAAGTGCTCGCCTGCGGCGGAAGCGCGGTGGGGGAGATCGTCACGCTGACCACCTCCACCGGCGGCCGCGTCATCTGGTGCTACCTCACAGATCCGGAAGGCAACGGGATCGAGTTGCAGCGATGGGAGTGATGTGATCGACCTGCACACCCACTCGACCGCATCCGGCGGCACGATTTCCCCCGTAGAGCTGGGGGTGGAGACCCGCGACCTGGGACTGGAGGCGCTCGACGTGTTGCGCCGCCGCGCTGCGAGTCTCTAGCCGAGCACCACCGCTGCCGTCCCCGCGACCGTAAGCACCGCGCCGCGCCGGGTATGCTCGGCGCGGACGTAACCCAGCGCAAAGGTCCTGGAGAGCGCGGGCGAGAAGGCGGCCGAGGTGATCTCGCCCACCGGCTTTCCGCCGGCTTCGATCTTCTCCCCGTGGGCAGGCGCGGCGGTGGTCTCGATAGCCAAGTGTACGAGCAAGCGGTTGACGTGGCCGCGCGAACGCACGCGCTCGACGATCTCCTGCCCTAGGTAGCAGCCCTTGTTGGAGTGCAGCGCGCGATCCACCTGCGTTTCCTGTGGAATCTGCGCCTCGGTGATGTCCTCGCCATAGCGCGGCCGGCCGTTCTCGATGCGGACTACGCGCACCGCCCCGGCGTCCGCTTCCACCACCCCGGCGGCTTCGATTTCGCTCACCAGCACCTCTTTTGCCTCCACCGGAGCAATCAGCCAGAAACCCGGTGCGCCGGTGTGCGTGAGATTGGCGACCAGCACGTCGCGCACCCCGCCGAAAGCCCCCGGCGCCTCCGGCACCATCAGACCGAGCGCAACCGCGGCCGCCCCGGACCGCGGCCCTTCCACCGCGATCGTCGCCAGCCGCGCGGTCGCGTCGTCCAGGGTCACGTCGTCGGCGATGATGTAGCGGTCCAGGTGCGCCATCAGCGAGGCGCGGGTTTCCGGCTCGGTGTCGATCAGCAGGTCCTGCTCGCGGCACAGCAGGTTGGCGTCCCCCAGGATGCGCCCCTGCGCGTTCAGGAAGAAAGCGTAGCAGCCGCCGCCCGCCTTGAGTTGCTGCACGTGGTTGGTGGTCAGGGCGTGCAGCAGGCGCGCGCGGTCCTCGCCGCCGGCCAGGATCTTGCCGCGCCCGGACAGGTCGAACCAGGCGGCCTTCTCGCGCAAGGCTTGGTATCCCCGCATCTGGGTCATCGCGAGATCCACCGCAGATAAGCGGAGATGGCGACGATGACCAGCCCCGACAACAGCGCTCCCCTGGCGGCGCGCAGGCGCCGGGCCGCGCCCCGCCCGGGGAGCGTGTTCAGCAGCAGCACGGCGAGCACATGCAGCGCCAGCAGCACCTTGATGCCGAACCACATGTGATAGCCGGGCGCGAAGGCGGGCTTGGTGAAGAAGTTGTAGAGACCGCTGGCGAGCAGGGCGAGAGCGATCGCGATGGCCCACACCCGGAAGCGCGCCGCTGCGGCCTCCGAGAGCCTCTCGCGTTCCTCCGGGTTCAGCACCGCGCACGCCGGTTTCAGCGCGGCCACCAGGTAGATCGCGCCGCCCAGCGCCGCGGCCATCGACACCATGTGCGCCCACCGCATCAAGATCCCGAGGAGCATGTCCATACTTTCGAGTATACGGGGACGCGCCGGTTACAATCGAAGCATGATCCACGAGATCCTGCCGGTGGGCCTGCTGCAATGCAACTGCTCCATCTTCGGCGACGAGGCGACGCGTGAAGCCATCGTCGTCGACCCCGGCGACGAAACCGGCCGGATCGAGCGCGTGCTGGCCCGACACGGCCTGCGGGTGGTCTCCATCGTCATCACGCACGCGCACATCGACCACATCGGCGGCGCACACCAGCTCAGAGCGGCCACCGGCGCCCCGGTCTACATGAACCTGAGCGACCAGAAGGTCTACGATCACGTCGACATACAGGCGGCCTGGCTGGGCATTCCCGTGCCGGAGAAAGCCGCCATCGACGCCCCGGCGCGCGACGGAGACGTCCTCGCCCTGGGCGCGGCCCGTTTCCACGTGCTGCACACGCCGGGACACTCGCCGGGATCGATCTGCCTGTGGATTCCCGCCGAGACGAAACTAATCGCCGGCGACACGCTGTTTCGCGACGGCATCGGACGGACCGACCTGCCGGGCGGCGACAGCCGCAAGATCCTCCAATCCATCCGCGAGAAGCTGTTCCCTTTGCCCGGCGAGACGGAAGTGGTGCCCGGCCACGGTCCTCTCACCACCATCGGATGGGAGCGGGAAGCGAATCCGTTTCTTTGCGAGCCATAGGATTTTCCGGTGGTTGTCTCCTTCCCGCCAGTGTGTTATCAATAGAGCAAGTCGGAACTTTCTAGACCTTCAACGTATCAACGTCCGAAAGGGCGTGTAACAAAAGTCCGATCTCATCCTCAGAAGGAGTAGCGCTGTGGAGACTGGCAATCGTAGACTCATACGTCCGCCCCTGAATGGAGCCAAAGAAGCTCCGCCACGAAAGAACGTGAAGAAGTCGCCTCCCCCCGACCAGACCAACGCCGAGAACTTCTACTACGTGAAGCAGATGCAGTCGAAGACTCCGATGGTCATCGTGCTGAAGGATGGCGAGGAGATCCACGGAGTCATCGAGTGGTACGACAAGTGTTGCCTGAAGGTGAACCGGGACGAGGGACCGAACCTCCTCATCTACAAGCCGAACATCAAATACATGTATAAGTCGGAAGGCCGCTAACCGTGCTGCCGCGCGCGTTCGCGCAATTCCAGGCGGTGTTTCCGGCGTAATCCCGCCTCCTCGTAGCGCCGTTTCTCATCGCCGGTTTCCGGAACCACCGGCGGCGCTCCCGCAGGTTTCCCCGCCTCGTCGAGAGCCACGAAAGTGACGTAGGCCGAAGAGGTGTGCTTGTGCGCCCCGGTGGCCAGGTCTTCCATGAGCACCTTCACGCCAACCTCCATCGAGGTCCGGAAGACGCGATTGACCGAGGCGCGCAGGATCACCAGTTGGCCGATGCTCACCGGGTGCAGGAACGTCATGTAGTCGATCGACGCCGTCACCACCGGTCGGCGCGAGTGGCGCATAGCGGCCATGGCGCCGGCGATATCGACCAGGTGCATTACCTTCCCCCCCAGCAGAAAACCGTGATGATTGGCGTCGTTGGGCAGGACGAACTCGGTGTACTCGGTGGCGGATTCGCGCACCGGCCGGCCTTCCGTCATGGATTTCTTTCCTTTCTCGGGCGCCGCGCCCAGGACTGGGCGAACGCCGCCGCCTGCGCGGCCAAACGCCCATCGCTCCCCTCAACCGTTCCGTGCCCGGCCGGCGAGTAGTCCTTTTCCAGCACGTAGAGGACCTCGCCTCCGGCGCCGGCGGTGAACCGCACGGCATCATGAGGCGCCGCGGCCGGGAATCGCGCGCAGCGGCCCCGCGCGTAGCCCGCGTTGCAGCACTCCCTGAGCGTCTCCTCGTCCGGCGTCCAGACGCCGGTCTCCGCTTCGCAAATGCCGTCCCAAGGGTCGACCAGCGGCAACCGGGGCGGGTTGCTCCACCGTTGGGCCGCCATGGGTCCGGCCGGCCGGAAATAGGGGCACGCCACGTGAGGTATCGTAACACGTGCGCGCCGGGTACACTGGTCTGAAAGGAATTCACCGCTCGTGGATCGTCTCGATACGCTGAGAGCGCTGCTTCGGCAGAATCCGGGCAATCGCCTGGCCCGTTACGGGCTCGCCATGGAACTGGCCGGGCAGGGCGCCCTGGAAGAGGCGGCCGCCGAGTTCCGCGCGCTGATCGCCGCCCACCCCGACTATGCCTACGCCTACTTCCACTGCGGGCAAATGCTGGAGAAGTTGGAGCGGCCTGAGGAAGCCCGCGAAACCTACCGCGCGGGCATCGAGGCGGCTCGCCGGGCGGGCGACAGCCATGCGGTCTCCGAGCTTCAAGGGGCGCTCGACCTACTGGGCTGAGGAATCGAACCTATGAACAACCAGCGGTTTGGACGAAGACAGTTCCTGGGCGGCGCCGTCGCCGCGCCAGCCATTCTGGCACAACGCAATCCCAACGACCGGATCGGCGTCGCCGTCGTCGGCGTCGGCACGCGCGGCGCCTACCTGCACGAACAGGTGCAGGAGAGCACCAACACCGAGGTCCGCATGATCTGCGATCTCTATGACGGGAACATCCAGCGGGCATTGAAGGCCTGCCGCAACCCCAAGGTGCAGACCTCGAAGGACTGGGAGAAAGCCATCTCCTCCCCTGACATCGACGCCGTGCTCATCGCCACGCCCGATTTCTGGCATGCCCCCATGACCATTCGCGCGGCGCAACTGAAGAAGCACGTCTACTGCGAGAAGGGCATGTGCCGGACGCTGAAGGAAGCCAAGGACATGCGCAAGGCGGTGAAGGACAACGGCGTCGCCTTCCAGTTGGGCCATCACGAGAACAGCGATCCCACCTTCCACAAGGCGCGCGAGATCTACCGCTCCGGACAGTTGGGCAAGATGCCGCTGGTGCGCACCTACATCGACCGCACCAACCCCTGGCCCGAGTGGCAGTTCTACACCCGCTACGACAACCAGGTCCTGCCGCCCGACGCCAACCAGACCTCCATCGACTGGGAGCGTTTCCAGCGGAATTCCGCCGTCAAGACGAAGTTCGATGCGGAGCGCTTCTTCCGCTGGCGCTGCTGGTGGGAATACGGCACCGGCATCGCCGGCGACCTGATGAGCCATCAGTGGGACTCCATCAACATGGTGGTCGGCATGGGCATTCCCGAAGCCATGCAGACCCAGGGCGCGCTCTACTTCTGGACCGAGGACCGCGACGTGCCCGACCAGTGGCACGCGCTGATGGAATACCCCAAGCAGAAACTCACCGTGACCTTCGCCTGCACCTTCCACAATCGCCACCACGGCACCTGCACGTACCTATTCGGGCGCGACGCCTCGCTGGAGGTCGCCTCGGGATTCTGCCGCGTTTACGGCGCCGAGTGGAAGCCGGAGTACGCCGAGAAGGCGGCCCGCGCGCGGCGCGAAGCCGTGGCCCAGGGGCGCGACCCGCGCGATCTGATCATCCCGCCCGACTACTCCTACAAACCCGGCGAGATCAAGGTCACCAGCCACATGCAGAACTTCATCGACGCCATCCGCGGCGTCGACAGAGCGCGTTGCGACATCGACCGTGGTTTCCAGGAAGCCGTCACCATCGCCATGGCGGTGGAAAGCTATCGCAAAGAACGCAAAATCCGCTGGGACACGGCCAAAGAGGAGTTCGTCTAGACCGCTAGTTCATGTACTGGCCGCCGTTGACTTCCATCGTCTGCCCATGGATGTAACGCGCGGCGTCCGAACACAGGAACACGATCGCGTCGGCCACCTCCTCGTTCGCGCCCAGCCGGCCGGCGGGGATTTGTGTCATGACGGAGGCCAGCGCCTGGCGCGAGGAGAACAGCTCGTGGAAGTGGTTGTCCACCGTCCCCGGGCTGACCGCGTTGACCCGGATACCCTTCGGCGCCAACTCCTTGGCCATGCCCTTGGTCATGCACGCCACGGCGGCCTTGGCGGCGGCGTAGACAGTGGAGCCCGGCCCTCCACCGTTGCGCGCCGCGATCGAGCTGACGTTTACCACCACACCGGCCCCGCGCCGGATCATCGAGGCCGTTACGGCCTGCGTCAGGAACCACAGGCTCTTCACGTTGAGGGTCAGCACCTGGTCGAACAGCTCTTCCGGGAACTCGGCCAGGGTCGCGCGCTTCACCAGCGATCCGGCGTTGTTGACCAGGATGTCCACTTCCGGCGCCGTATCGTCCAGCGCGCCGATAAGCTGTCGCACGCCCTCCATCCGCCCCAGATCCGCCGCGATCGCTTCGCTCCCGGCGCCCAGAGCGTGGATGGCGGCGACGGTGGCCTCGACGCCTTCCCGGAAGTGGTTGTAGTGAAGCACGACGCGGCTCACGCCCGCCCGCGCCAGGGCCAGGGCGGTGGCCGCCCCGATCCCCCGCGATGCGCCCGTCACCAGGGCGGTCTTTCCTGTGAATTCGGTTGCCACTCGATCCCCCTCCCTGGAAGAATACCGAAGTCCGGCGAACGGCCGCCGGTTCGTGCAACAATACTCCCAGAGGCGGGCACGTTCGGGCGACCGGAATGCGTTCGTGGATTCGACATCTTACTGATTGGCGTTTGGCTTCGGTGCTCGGGGTGGCTTTGTACGCCAACCAGGGGGAACCTGTCACCGGCCGCGTCAGTGACGCCTCCAATGCTCCGCTGGCCGGCGCCACCGTCACCCTTCAGATGATCGGCCGGCCGCAGGAAGTCTTCACGACGAAGTCGAACCGTGACGGAATCTACCTTTTCGCCGAGGTTCCGGACGGGAACTACTCGATCGAGGCCGGCATGCGAGGGCATATCACCGTCCGTTACTCTCCTGTTCGTATCCGCTACCCCTTCGGCTATGAACGGGACTTCCGGCTTCCGGCCGACGAGATTTACGTAACCGACGTTGCGGACAAGGCCCACGTCGCCGGCGAGTTGCGGCTGACGGACAAACCCGTCGGCGCCGCCCGCGTTTGCCTCCGCCATCGCGGCGAAGAGGTCTGCACCACCACGAACCGGCTGGGCCAGTACTCGCTTCTGGTGCGACCGGGCCGCTGGCAGGCGGTCGTCACCCAACGGGAGCACGATCTCGTCTGGCGGCAAAACCTGTCCCTTCCCAAACCCGGCGAGTATCGCGACCAGATCCAAATCCGGATCACCGCGAGCCAGAAGAATCACC
>CAYOTD010000268.1:0-7061 GCA_964406685.1 uncultured Solibacteraceae bacterium
GACTGCAACCCCTCTTCCGCCGCCGGCATCCTGGGCGTCGTGCTCGGCTACAAGCGCATCCCGGAGGAGTGGAAGAGCGGCATCCCCGCCATCGCCGGCAAGAAGTTCGCCTACACGGATTTCACGTTCCACTCGATCGTGGCCAGCAACGAGAAGCGCGCCATCGCCCTGGTGCAGAAGACCGGCGGGCGCGTCGAGGGCGACAAGCTGATCGTCAGGACGCAGGCCCCGAAGCCGCCCAGGCTGGAGATCTGGGACGACTACGGCTCGCCGGTGGAGCGCGTCGCCGCCTCCGATCCGCGCTGGCAATGGAAAGGCGCCTGGCGCGAGGGCAAGCCGGGGCGGGTGGCCGGCGAAAAGGGCGCCGAGGCGTCGATCTCCTTTGAAGGGACGGGCGCCATCGTGGTGGGTCCCTACCTGGCCACGGGCGGAAAAGCCGACGTCTATCTCGACGGCAAGTTGGAACGCACCCTCGATGTCTACTCCGACGAACCGGGCCACTCGAAGGGCGGCGAGTCGGTCTGGCACGCCTTCAAGCTGAAGCCCGGCAAACACACCGTTCGTCTGGTGGTGCGCGGCGAGCCGTACGGCGAGTCGAAGGGAACCGAGATCGGGATCGACAACCTGGTGGTATTCCGGTAGTCTCCGGGCAGTTACCCGGTCACCGTCAGCAGAAGGTAGAGCAGCGAGCCGCCGGCGATCACGGCTCCGTGCGGGAGCGTCACAGCGCGGGGGCTGTTGACATCCAGTTCTTCGCGCTCCCGATAGGGCGCGCGCAGCCGGAGCATCTGTTTGAGGATGTGAAGGATGTTGCGCAGCGCCCGGCCCAGCCCGCCGCGCGCCAACAGCAGCGCGAGGGCGGCCACTCCTCCAAGGATCGCGGTGAGGATGAAGATGCCGAACCACGCCGTGCCTCCGGCGATGGCGCCCACCCCGGCCATCAGCTTCAGGTCGCCGCCTCCCATGGCGTGCAGCAGGAACATCGGCAGGTAGACCGCCACCGCCAGGCCGAAGCCGGCCACGGCCGCACGCCACTCGCCCAGCCACAGGTTGAGCGCGAATCCGAGGGCGATGCCGCTCATCGTCAGCCAGTTCGGAATCCGGCGGCAGCGCAGATCGTAGATCGCGGCGGCAAGGACAAGGGCGGCCAGCAGGATGGCGGCCGGCGGCGGAAGCGGCTTCATTTCTTCTCGGCCGCGTACACCGTCACGCGGTACTTCATCACCACGGGCACGCCCGGCTCCAGGGTGAAGGTCTTGCGCCCGGGGAAATTCACGCCCAGGAAGCCGTACTTGCGCAGGCACCAGCCGTTGGGATAGGCGCGGTTGGCGGGGTCGATGTCGATGCGCAACCCGGCGCGGCGGCCGTTGAAATCGCCTTCAAGCTGCGCCCAGGGGTGCGGAACCATGTCGGTGTCGCGCGCCTCCACGCCCTTGTCCGTGGAGACCACCGTCTGCTGGCGCGGGGCGAAGCGCACCGAGAAGCCCCCGTAACCTTTCTCCTGCGCCGGCTCGCCTTCCAGTTCCACCGGCTCGCCGAGGGCTTCGAACGTGATCTTGAAATCGATCTCGCGGCGCAGGAAGCGCGTCGGGTGGGCGGTGATCTCGACGTTCTCCTTGACCAGTTTCCTGTCGCCCGCGAACCAACCGTTCTCCACCGACAGCAGGGCCGACCGCGTTCGCGCGTCGCGCGCCAGCCAGCGCACGAAGCGGACCTTCAGGTTCTCCTCGACCAGCCACGAGTTGTACTTCCGGCCGCCCACGCGCAGAATCGGCCAGCCCCAGAAGATGCCGCGGTGATGGAAGTGATCGCGCGGAAAGTCGTCGGTGACCACCGTGCCGTCGGGAGCGTAGACCGGATGCAGGTAGCCCGACCGCCGCCGGGCTTCCGGGGCGCCGTTGGCCAGCACCATCCCGTGGATGTAGACATAGACCGGTTTGCCGGCCTCGCTGAGCTCGACCGAGTCGGCGTTGACGTCCCGAAAACGGAAGGGGCCCTGGGACCAAAGCGGCAGGCTGAGAGCGGCAGCCACAGCCAGCCGCGTGAAGAGACGCGCCATGTTGCGATTGTACTCCGCGCGGCCGGACGGCCGGATCGGTCTGTTATAGTGAAGACGAAATGCGGCGTGCGCGCCGGCTGCTTCTCCTGTTTGCGCTTCTCATCCTTGCCGGAGTCGGAATCCTCTACCACATCCAGCGCGGAGTCCAGGAGAGGTCCGCCCCGCCGCCTCCCAAAGCCCTGCCCGGCCACGTCAGCGCCGCCGCCGACCACTGGTGCTGGTCCCACACCGAGGGCAACCGCGCCATCGTCGAGGTTTGCGCCCAGAATTTCCGCCAGATCACCGCGCCGTCCCGCTTCGAGCTTGACGACGTCGAGTTGCGCATCTTTCACAAGGACGGCAAGACGTACGACAAAGTGCGCAGCGCCAAGGCCGATTTCGATCTGGATCAGAAATCGCTGTACTCGGACGGCGACGTCGAGATCGCCATGGCCATGCCCGCCGACGGCGCTCCCAAGGGCCGGTTGCTGATGATCCGCTCTTCCGGGGTCACCTTCGAAAGCACTACCGGCAAGGCGCGGACGGACCGGGCGGCGAGTTTCACCTTCGACACCGCCGCGGGGCGGGCGGTGGGCGCCACGTACGACCCGGCGACGCGCGAGCTGGAGCTGAACAGCGAGGTCGATCTCACCTGGCAGGGGCGCGGTTCCAAGGCAAAGCCCATGCACATCGAGGCCGGGCATCTGATCTACAAGGAGCGCGAAAGCAAGGTCCTGCTGACGCCCTGGTCGAAGCTCCGGCGAGACGCCCTCGCGCTGGACGCCGCGGGGACCGTTGTCACCATCGAGGACGGCGCCATCCGTCTGGTGGAGGCGCAGGAGGCGCGCGGCACGGAAAGCCCTCCCCGGCGCCGGCTCGAGTACCAGGCGAAGCAGCTCGTCATGCGCTTCAATGCCGACACGGAGGTGGAGCACCTGACGGGCGAGGGGGACGCGCACCTGACCGCCATCGCCGACACGGCGCGCACCAACGTCACTTCCGGCCGCGTGGATCTCGAGTTCGACGCCTCCGGCGAGGAGAGCATCCTCAAAAAGGTCGATGCGATGGGACACGCCGTGGTGGAGTCCATCCCGGTGGTGAAGGCGGGCGTGCCCACCCCGGCAACGCGGGTTCTGAAGAGCGAGACGGTCGTCCTGCACATGCGGGCGGGCGGGCGCGAGATCGAACGGCTGGAAACGCACGCCCCGGGAACGCTCGACTTTCTTCCCGGCCGTCCCGGCGAACCGCGCCGCCGCCTGGAGGCCTTCCGGATGGGGATGCAGTACGGGAGCAACAACGAAATCCAGTCCTTTCGCGCCGTGCAGGTGGCGACGCGAACCGAACGCGAAACGCCGAAGAAGCAGGTTTCGACCGCGCGCACCTGGAGCCAGGACCTGAGCGCCGAGTTCGATCCCAAAACGGGCCAGATGATTCGCATGGAGCAGTGGCCCGACTTTCGCTACGAGGAAGGCGACCGGCGCGCCCGCTCGGAGAAGGCCACGATGGAAGCCGGCGGCGACCGGATCACGCTCATCACGCGCGCGCGCGTCTCGGATGCGAGCGGCTCCACCGACGCGGACCTCATCGTGCTCGACCAGAAGAGCGGCGGCTTCATCGCCGAGGGCCATGTGACCTCCACCCGGCAGCCGGATAAGAAGGGCTCCGGCTCCGCCATGTTGGCCGCCGACCAGGCCATGCAGGCGCGCGCGCAGAAGATGACCGCCGCCGACGACAACCGCCACATCGTCTACGAGGGCGGCGCCGTGTTGTGGCAGGGAGCCAACCGCCTGGAGGCCGACCGCATCGAGATCGACCGCGAGAAGCGCCGGCTGGCCGCGCGCGGCAAGGTTGTCAGCCAATTGCTCGATAATGCCAAGTCCTCCAGGAACGCCTTTGTGGTCATTCGCGCGCCCGAGATGGTCTACACGGACGAGGACCGCCTGGCGCACTACCGGGGCGGGGTCGATCTCACGCGGCCCGGCATGACCATTCGCGGGCGGGAGATCCGCGCTTACCTGCGGGAAGCGAAGGCCGATTCCAGCCTGGACCGCGCCGAAGCCGACGGGCAGGTTTCCATTGTGCAGACGGCCAAGGACCGCACCCGCACCGGCACCGCCGAGCACGCCGACTACTACGAGCAGGAAGAGCGGGTGATCCTGACCGGCGGGGAACCGCAGCTTGTCGACAGCCTGCGCGGCACAACCCGCGGCCGGCGCCTGACTTACTATGCCAGCCGCGACCACCTGATCGTGGAAGGCGCCGCCGCCCGCCCGGCGGTGAGCCGATTGAAGCGAAAATAGAGATTAAGCTCGAATGCGCACGCTTGAAACCTGCGAGATCTCGAAGGCCTATCGCGGCCGCAAGGTGGTGGACGACGTTTCGGTCTCGCTGCATCAGGGCGAGGTGGTCGGATTGCTGGGGCCCAACGGCGCCGGCAAGACGACGTCGTTTTACATGATCGTCGGCCTGATCAGTCCCGACTCGGGGCGGATTCTGCTTGACCAGGAAGACGTCACCGACATGCCGATGTACTTGCGCGCGAGGCGAGGCGTCAGCTACCTGCCGCAGGAGCCCTCCGTGTTCCGCAAGCTGACCGTGCAGGAAAACCTGATGGCAATTCTGGAGATGTTGCCCATCAGCGCGCGGCAGCGGCGCGAGCGCGTCTCGCGGCTGATCGAGCAACTGGGCCTGGAGAAGGTCGAACAGAACAAGGGATACATGCTGTCGGGCGGCGAGCGGCGCCGCGTCGAGATCGCCCGGTCCCTCGCCATCGAACCCAGTTTCCTGCTGCTGGACGAGCCGTTCTCCGGCATCGATCCTATCCAGGTGCTCGAGATCCAGCGCATCATCTTCGACCTCAAGCGGGCCAACATCGGCGTGCTGGTTACCGACCACAACGTGCGCGAGACCCTGGCGGTCACCGACCGCGCCTACATCATCAATAACGGCAAGATCTTCCGCGCCGGCAGTCCGGAGGCGCTCGGGCGCGACCCCGAGGTGCGCCGGGTCTACCTGGGCGAGAACTTCACCCTGGGCGAGAACCGCCTGCCGGTTTGACCGGCCGCGCGGCGGTGCGCTATCCTGACTCTAAGAATGGCTAATACTGTTTCCGCCCTGAAGAGGGTGCGTGTCGAGAAGCGCCGGACGGCGATCAACCGGGCCCGGAAGACCCGTCTGCGGCACCAGGTCCGCGCCTTGCGCCGTCTGATCGAGAGCAAGGACGCCACCGGCGCCGAGACGCAGATGTCGAAGACGTTCTCGGTGATCGACCGCGCCGCCAAGTGGGGCATCATCAAGAAGAACACGGCCGCCCGCTACAAGAGCCGGCTGGCCACCAGTCTCCGCGCCGTCGCCAAGGCCTGAATCCTCAGCGCGTCAACCGCAACACGAAATCCTCCAGGACGATGCGGTCGTCCGGGCGTGCGTCGCGCAATCCCCGGTCGGCGGCAAACAGGTTCCTCAGGGCGCGGGAAAGCTGCTGTCCCGAAAAGGCCGCCATCGTCTGCGCCACCTGCTCGGCCCGCGCGCGCCACATGGGCACACCCAGCTTCTGGAAATGCGCCTGAATCTGCGCCGCGCCTTTGAGTCCCGCCTCCTTTGCCACCAGCGCGAGACGGAACTGCGTCGCCAGGAAGGTCAGCGCCAGGGGAAGATACTCGCCTTCGCGGACCAGGGTTTCCAGGAGCTCGAGCGCGCGCACGCGGTCGTTGCGCCCCACGGCCGCCACCAGCGCGAACACGGTGGTGGAACGCGAATCGGGCACCATCTCGGCAACCTGCTCCCGCGTGACGGCGCCGCCCTCCCCCACGAAGAGGCGCAGTTTCTCGATCTCGGCGGCGATGCGGAGGGCGTCGGCGCCGAGCGATTCCACCAGGAGGTCCACTTCATCCGCGCCCAGGTTTAGTCCGGCGCGTGACGCCAGGTCGCGCGCCAGTTGCCTCGCTTCGGTCTGGCCGAAGCGCGGGAACTCGACCTGGGCCGCGATGCCCGCGTAAAACTTGCGAACCCGCTCGGCTTTGGCTTTGTCGTCGCCATCCAAGTCGAAGCGCGCGGAGCTGAACACCAGCACAACACCGGGCGCCGGTGCGCGCAGGTAGGCGTCCAACAGAGCCGCTCCGCCCTCTTTCGCTCCGGCCGGTTCCTCTTCCGCCGCCGCTCCCCGCCCGCGCGGCAGCGCCGCCTCCGCGCACGCGACCCAGATCAGCCGGTTGGGCGCGAACAGCGACATCGAACGGGCGTCGTCGAGAACCTCGGCCAGGGAGATCTCGTCGAGGTCGTGACGCACCAGGCCGTTCTCGCGTTCCTCGGGGGCGAGGGTGCGTTCGACCAGCGCCTTGCGGCACAACTCGCGCCGGTAGTTGTCGGGCCCGAGAAACAGGTAGACGGGCGCCGGCGGCTGCTTGCGGATCTGGGCGAGGAATTGCTCCGGCGTCATGATCAGAACTTCTCCAGCACCGCGCTGACAATCGAGCGCGCCACATCCCGGCTCATGCGCTCGGCGGCGGTGTCGCTTTCCTCGAAGTAGGCGCGCGAATCGATGGAGATCTCGTAGCGCTCGCGGATCTCCATGGACGGCCGCGCGAAGATCGTCTCGCCGGTCGAGCGGTTACGCAGGGCGATGTTGACCGTCGCCGTGACGATGACGCCGCTGGCGCGCCCGGTGGAGGGGTCGAACACCGCCGGGTAGGAGTTGTAGTTGACCAGCGAGCCGTGCAGAATGGCGTCCGCCTCGTTCGGGTCGGCGACGACGCGGTAGCGCGTGCGGGTGAGGAACTCGCGGGTGACGGCGTTCGAAAGCAGGTCGGCCAGCTTATAGCGGATGGTGGCGTTGCCGAAGGCCGGCACGGCGATGGTGTGGATGTTCTTGGGCAGCAGGTCGGCGTGGCCGGAGACGCGATAGCCGCAGCCGGCGGCCACGGCCATCGCCGCCACCGCGAGCCCGAGACCCTTCATGCGGCCCGGCCCTCGAGCAACTGCCGCGCCACCGCGACGGCGTTGCCGGCGGCCCTGCGCAGGTTGTCGG
>CAYOTD010000269.1:0-7061 GCA_964406685.1 uncultured Solibacteraceae bacterium
TGTTCGGCAACTGGAAGGCGGGCACTCCGTTGGTGATGGAGTTGGTGAACTCGCGGACGTCGGAACTCGAAATGCCGGTCAAACCGTAGAACACCTGGCCCAGCATGGTCATCGTGTAGCGGCCCACGCCGCCGCGAATCACGGTCTTGGTATCGTTGAACGGCCGGTAGGCGAAGCCGAAACGGGGGTTGAAATCCAGCCATTGCGTATAGCGCAACCCTTCCGGCCACCCGGCCTCGGCGGCTGTCAGGAAGGGGGTGCATGGAAGGCCCTGGTACGAAGCGCCGGGGCAGGCATTGATGGTCAGCAGAAAGCCGGGAGCGGTGATCTCGGTGGCCTTTTTCATCGACGGGATGATGACGCGCCCGGTCACCGGCACCGAGCGGTCGAAGTTGGTGATGTTGCCTCCCAGGTCGACGAAGGGCGGGTGCAACTCCCAACGGAGCCCGTATTCCAGCGACAGCTTCGGCGTGGCCTTGAAGCTGTCCTGCGCGTAGAAGGCGTAGTGCCAAGCGAAGCCGTCGTTATCCTGGTTCACCGACGCGTAGTTGCTGCCATAGGGCAGGCCCAGCAGGAAATCGCCCAGATCCCGGCCTGAGAACCGGCCGTCGTAAGCGGTATTCCCGTAGTTGTCGCTGCCGGTGAAGCCGAGATTGGTCTGAATCCGCAAACGGCGCACGTCGGCGCCGAATTTGACCGTGTGCCGGCCGTGCGTCCAGGTGGTGTTGTTGTTCCACTGGTAGCTGTGCGAGAAGTTGAACCCCGGTTTGCCCTTGCCGAAGCTCGTGGTGCCGCTGCCGAAGCTGAAGGTCGGCAGGCCGTTGAAGGTCAGCGCGGCCGGAGACTTCAACCCGATTTCGGCCGTAATCTGGCGTCCATCGAATCCATAGGTGGTCTTGGCGTTGCTGATGGCGAATCCGAAGCGGAACTCGTTCACCAGGTTCGGCTTCAGCATGGCGACGTGGGAGAGCGTCAGCGTCCGGCTGTTGTTCTCGCTGGTGTCGTCCGGGAGCAGGAACACCAGCGGGCTGGTGGAATCGGCGTTCTTCCAACTGAGACGGCCGAAGACGGATTGCTTGTCCGAGATCGTGTAGTCGATGCGTGTATCCCACTGCCAGGAGGTTGTGGGCGCCGCCGCGGGGCTCCGGAAGTTGGACGCCGTTTGAACGTCGGTCCGGCCGTAGTTGGGCTGAGGGTAGTACTTCAAGACATTGGTCGCGACCGAGTTGATCCTCGAAGTGGGGATCTGGTTGCCGGGGAACGCAACGCCGGTGAAGGGGTCCTTCACGGTGTAGCTTTCCTTGCTGAAGTCGCCGGTGCGCTGGTATGACGTTGGCACCGTGGCCTGCCGCGTGGTGCCGGTGTGGTACTGCATGTCCTCGAACGTGCCGAAGAAGAAGGCACGGTTTCGCTTGATGGGCCCGCCCAGGCTTCCGCCGAAGGTATTGGCGCTCTTCTGCGGCTTGACGGAGGCGCCATACGTGGTGGCATCCATGGCCCGGTTCTGAAGGTATTCGAACAGGCTGCCATGGAAGTTGTTGGTGCCGCCGCGGGAGGTCGTCGTGATGTCACCCACCTGCCCGTATTCGGCGTTGTTGCCCACACCCTGCACCTTCATTTCGGCGATGCCCTCGGCGGAGGGGAACAACTCGGTAAGCGCGCCGTTGCTCCTTACGCTGACCGTCGAGATGCCGTCGAGCGAGTACTCCGTCTGGACCGGCGTGGCGCCCTGCACCGAATACCCTGTTCCATTGTCGGCGTTGACGCCGGGCTGGAAGGCCAGAACGCGCATGGGAGAAGTGCTGCCGGCGCCACGGTAGTTGGAAGGCAGACTCAACACCTGCATGGACTGGAACGAAGTGGCGATCGTGCTCGTGTCGGTGGTCACCACCGGGGCGGTGGCGTCGACGTTCACGCTCTCGGCGACGCTGCCCACCTCCAGGATCACGTTCACGCGCAACGCCTGCCGGGCAACCAGTTGCAGGTCGCGGAGAAGGAACGACTTGAATCCGGCTGCCTCGCACTTGACGCTGTACACCCCCGCCTTCAGGTTCAACGCTTCGTAGTTGCCCACGGCGTCTGCCTTGATGCTTCGGGAGATGTCCTCCCCCTGGTTTGTAATGACCACGGTGGCGCCGGCGACAATGGCGCCGGTCGGATCGGTGACGGTGCCCAGGATGCTGCCATAGGTGGATTGGGCCAGCGCTGCCGAGGGAAGACACGTCAGCACCGCCAACAGCGGGATGACTTGGTTGCGGCTCATAGACGACATTGCTCCTAGAGAGATAAGTGAACTTCGGCCGGCAGCGGTGGGTCTTCGCCCCCCTGAGATGCCAGCCCCCCCAACGCACTTGGTTGGTTGTCTGGGAATTGTACCATGCTTTTCCCAAATGGTCTCCTCGGACGGTGCTCGGAGGAGTATACTTGACCAACGAATCGGGCGACCGCAATGAAACGCCGAACCTTCATGCAGAACTGCGCCGCCGGGGCGCTTGCGCTCTCGGCTGACAAACGGCTCGCGTGCCAGCCAACTGGCGCCGCCGCCTTGGAAGAGGCCTTCCGCCGTCCTCCAGCGCAAGTGGGCGCAAGAACCTGGTGGCACTGGATGAACGGCAACGTCACCGCCGACGGCATCACCCGCGACATGGAAGCCATGAAGCAGGCCGGCGTGGCGGGTTTCCAGATCTTCGACGTGGGAACCGGCATCCCGCAAGGGCCGGTCGTCTACCTGAGCGACGAGTGGCTCAAGCTGATGCAGCACGCCGCGAAGGAGGCCGAGCGGCTGGGGCTGGAGTTCGACATGCACAACTGCCCCGGCTGGTCCTCCAGCGGCGGCCCCTGGATCACTCCGGAGATGTCGATGCAGCGGCTGGTGTGGAGCGAGACCCATGTGGTCGGTGGCCAGGCGCTCGATGTCGCTCTGCCGCGTCCCTTCACCAAGCTGAACTACTATCGCGACGCCATGGTGCTGGCGTTCCCCTCGCTGGAAGGCGAAATCCGGTCCATGCGCGACCGGCTCAGCGCGGTCACCTCCAGCGGCGGCGCCGTGGATGCAAGCCTGTTGACCGACGGCGATCTCGCCAAGGGCGCGGAAGTGCGCCCGGCCGCCGCCGGCCAGCCCGCCTTTCTGCAACTTGAGTTCACCGAACCGTTTGAGGCGCGCTCGATCGCGCTGATGACCGCGCCTCTGGCCGCGCCCGGCGGCGGAGGGGGGGGCGGGCCCTTCGGCCCCGGTGCGCGGCCCATGGCGCTGGAAGCCTCCGACGACGGCTCGCAGTTCCGCAAGGTCTGCGACATCCCCGGCGGAGGCGGCAGGTTCCGCCGCGGCGCGGAGGTCCCGGCCGTCGTGGATTTCGCTCCCGTCAAGGTTAAGTACTTCCGCCTGGTGTCCCAGCAGCCCTTCTCCGTCGCGGAGCTTCAGCTCATCGCCGGCGCGCGCCTGACGGATTGGGTCTACAAGTCCAACCTCAGCATTCGGGCCGGTGCCTGGGGGAACGCGCCGGAAGCGAATCGGCCCTCCGCCGGCGTGCCTCGCGGCGCCATCATCGATCCGAACTCGGTGATCGACATCAGCAAGCACATGGACGCTTCCGGCCAGCTCAAATGGCAGGCGCCGCAGGGCAACTGGACCATCCTACGCATCGGCCACACGCCCACCGGAATCACCAACAACGCCGCTCCCACCACCGGCCTTGGTCTCGAGTGCGACAAGTTCAGCCGGGCCGCCTACGACTTCCACTTCAAGCGCATGTTCGACAAGCTGCTCCCATCGCTCAAGCCGCTGGCGGCCAAAGGGCTGCTGGGCGCGCTGATCGACAGCTATGAAGTCGGCCCGCAGAACTGGACCGTCGAGTTCCCGCAGGAGTTCCGCAAGCGCCGCGGTTATGACCTGGTGAAGTACATGCCGGCCATGACCGGCCGCGTGGTGGGCAGCGTCGAGATCGCGGAGCGCTTCTTGTGGGATGTCCGCCGCGCACAGGCCGACCTGATCGCCGACAACTACTACGGCCACTTCGCCGAGTTGTGCCGCGAAAACGGCATCAAGTCCTATACCGAGCCTTACGACGGCGGTCCTTTCGACGAGATGCAGATCGGCTCTCGCGTGGACGTGCCCATGGGCGAGTTCTGGGTCGGCGGCGGCCAATTCGACAGCGATTGCCGGCGCGTGAAGCTCGCCACCTCGGTGGCGCATGTCAACGGCCGGCCGGTGGTGGGCGCGGAGTCCTTCACCGGCATGGCGACGTTCTCGAAATGGCAGGAGTACCCGTACTCGATGAAGGCCCAGGGCGACTGGATGTACACCCTCGGGCTGAACCAGTTCATCTTCCACCGCTACGCTCTCCAGCCGCATCCCACCGCGCTGCCCGGCATGACCATGGGACCGTGGGGCTTTCACTTCGACCGCACCAACACGTGGTTCCAGCAAGGCAAGACGTGGCTGGAATACGTGGCGCGCTGCCAGAGCCTGCTCCGGCAGGGGCAGTTCGTCGCGGACTTGGCCTACTTCACCGGAGAGGACTGCCCACTGCGGAACCCGGCGCGCGCCGATCTCGTGCCGCCGCAGCCTTCCGGCCACGACTACGACACCCTGCACGCCGAGGCGCTCCAACGCATGAAGGTCGCCGATGGCCGCCTGGCGCTCCCCGGCGGGATGAGCTACCGGGTCCTGGTTCTCCCCGACAGCAGGACGATTACGCTGGAGGCGCTGCGCAAGATTCGCGAGCTGGTCGAGCAAGGCGCCTGTGTAGTGGGTCCCAAACCGGAGAAATCGCCCAGCCTGGTGGACTACCCGGCCGGCGACGGCGAAGTGGCCCGTATTGCCGGCGAGGTGTGGGGCAACATGGACGGTAAGGCGGTCACCGAACATAGCTTCGGCAAGGGGCGCGTCTTCTGGGGGCTGCCGCTACGCGCGGTGCTCGACAAGCTGAGCACCCCGCCGGACTTCGAATGCACGGCCCGCTCCGGGGACGCGGCCATCAACTACATCCACCGTAGTGTCGGCGGCGCCCATCTCTACTTCGTGGCCAACCGCCGCCGGCGCTCCGAGGATCTGGTCTGCACCTTCCGCGCGGGGAATCTCAAGCCCGAGTTCTGGAACGCGGTCACCGGCGAGATCGTGCCCGCCCCCATTTACGAAGTGAGCCAGGGCCGCGTGCGCGTGCCGCTGCGGCTCGATCCCGCCGGGTCCGTCTTCGTTGTATTCCGCTCCCCGGCGCCGGCCCGGCGGCTGCACTCGGTCGCCAGAGACGGCGTGGCCGTAGCCGCAACCGAGCCTTTCCCGGCGCCGGAGCGCGGCCGCCACCGCGGCGTCGTCAACACCTTCACCCTCGGCGTGTGGGTGAAACCGGAACTCGACGTGTCGCTGCCGGCCGAGGGCGGCGGCAGGATGATCTTCCTGCGTAACACCAACTGGGTCATTTGTCCGCCGGCCGGCGAAACGCTTTACGGCGGTGGTCACGTGGCATGCGGCCTGGTGGCGGGGCGCAACGGCGTGGCTGTTTACGAGCGGGGGCGGGGAAGTCCCACACCCGCCCTGGTCGCTCCCATGCCGCTGGCCGGCTGGACCCACTTGGCCGTCGTCTACAAGGACGGCGCGCCGTCGTTGTACGTCAACGGCAAGCTGACGCGCCAGGCGAAAGGCTCCGGCAAGCAGGTGCACCCGGGACTCGGCGAAGCCTTCCAGAGCGAGGGCGCATCCTTCTTTGAAGGCGACATGAGCGAACCGCAACTGCTGCCCGAGGCCCTCGGCGCGGAGCAGATTCAGAAACTGGCCGCGGCCGGCACGCCCCCGCCCGAGGAGCCTCCGGCCTTCGAGCCGGCCGCCGGAGGAAAGAACGGACTGCGCTTCTGGCAGGAAGGGAAGTACACGCTGTGCGATAGCGCCAATCGCACTTCGGCCCTCCAGATCTCGGGTTTGGGCAAGCCGGTCGACGTGGCCGGGCCGTGGAAGGTCGCCTTCCCTCCGAATCTGGGCGCGCCGCCCGAAGTGACGCTGCCCGAGTTGATCTCGCTCCACCGTCACGCCGATGCCGGTGTGAAGTACTTCTCCGGAACGGCGACCTACTCCCGGCGGTTCACCGCGCCTCCGGGCTCGACCGGCGGCGGCAAGCGGCTCTTCCTGGATCTAGGGCGGGTCGAAGTGCTCGCCGAGGTCATAGTGAACGGCAAGGATCTGGGCACGTTCTGGAAACCGCCCTACCGCGTGGACATCACCGAAGCCGTCCGATCCGGAGAGAACGAACTGGAGGTGCGCGTCACCAACCTCTGGCCCAACCGCCTGATCGGCGACGAGCAACTGCCCCCCGAGAACGAGTACGGCGGCGGAGGCGGCATGGGCGGCTTCGGCGGAGGCGCGATCCAGAAGCTCCCCGACTGGTACAAGGAGGGCAAACCCAAGCCTCCCGGCGGGCGCGTGACCTTCACCACCTGGAAGCACTACAACAAGGATTCGGCCCTGCTCGAGTCCGGCCTGATCGGACCGGTGCGGCTGCGGGCGGCGAAGGTAACGTAGTTCCGGTGACGGGCGAGCCCGTCGCGTTACAATGGAGAAACCGATGAAGGCTCGCGTCTACGTCTCGTTCAAACCCACCGTGCTCGATCCGCAAGGGCAGACCATCCGCGCGGCGCTGGCGGGGTTGGGCCACCGTGACATCACCGATGTGCGGCAGGGGAAGTTCTTCGAATTGACCCTGACGCCCGGCGTCGACCGCGAGCGGGCTCTCGGCGAGATCCAGCAGATCGCTCACGACGTATTGGCCAATCCGGTGATCGAGGACTTCCGGGTCGAGATCATCGGCGACTGACACCACGCACCCAGCCCACCCTGGGAGGGGGACCCGCATGTGCGGAATTGTCGGCTACATCGGGAGCCGGAACGCGGTTTCCATCATTCTGGACGGCTTGCGGCGATTGGAGTACCGCGGCTACGATTCCTCCGGCATCGCCGTGATCGACGAAGGGAAGCGCCTCCTCGTGCGGCGCGCTCCCGGCAAACTGCGCAACCTGGAAGAAGCCGTTCGACTCGATCCGATCGAGGGCGCCTGCGGCATCGGCCACACCCG
>CAYOTD010000270.1:0-7043 GCA_964406685.1 uncultured Solibacteraceae bacterium
TTGATTCTTTTCGCAGTAGCCGCGGGACTGGCGGCGCAGAACCAGGAAGCGGGCGACGACGTGCGCGGCTACACCGACACGCCGCAACTCCCCGGGCAGAAGTGGAAGGTGCATGACGCGGCCCGCCCGCGTCCGCCCAAGATCACACCCGGCTTGCCGCTGCTCAGGGAGGCGCCGCCCTCCGACGCAATCGTGCTGTTCAATGGCAAGGACCTCTCGAAGTGGATCTCGACCACGCGCGGCGGCCAGGTCCAGGAGCCGAAGTGGAAGGTCAAGGGCGGCTACATGGAGGTGGCGCCGCGCGGGGGGCGGCTGGTGTCGAAGGAGAAGTTCGGCGACTGCCAGTTGCACGTCGAGTGGATGATCCCCAAGGGCTCGCAAGGCCAGGGCCAGAACCGCGGCAACAGCGGCGTCGAGATCATGGGCCGGTACGAGATTCAGATCATCGAGTCGTACCAGAACCAGACCTATGCCGACGGCCAGGCGGCCTCCATTTACGGGCAGTGGCCGCCGCTGGTCAACGCCTCCCGGCCCGAAGGCGAGTGGAACGTTTACGACATCTTCTTCGAGGCGCCGCGGTTCGAGGACGGTAAGCTGGTCAAGTCGGGATACGTCACCGTGGTGCATAACGGAATCCTGGTGCACCACCGCAAAGAGATCATCGGGCGGGCGGTGCACCGGCGGGTGGGAACCTACGCGCCGCACGGGCCGGAGGAGCCTCTCTGTCTCCAGGACCACGGCCGCCCGGTGCGCTACCGTAACATCTGGATCCGGAGGCTGAAAGGATATGACGAGCCGTAGCTGGCGGACATGACCGGTCGTGGGCCGGATCCGTCGCTCCGCGGCGCCAGACTCCTTCTTGTGAGGCTGCGATGCAACTGACTCGGGCGACCGACTATGCGGTGCGCGTGATGATTCATCTGGCCGGGCTGCCACCGGGCAGCCGGGTGAGCCGGGAGACGTTGGCGCGGGCCGGCGAGATACCTGCCCACTTCCTGAGCAAGATCCTCCAGGCGCTGGTCCGGGCGGGACTGATCGCCTCGCAGCGGGGGGTCGCCGGCGGGTTTTCGTTGACCCGGCGCGCCGACGAAGTGACGATGCTGGAAGTGGTCGAGGCGATTCAGGGTCCGATCTGGTTGAATCAATGCGTGGACCCGGCCCAGCCCTGCTCGCGACAGGGCTGGTGCGCGGCACACCTGGCGTGGGTGGAGGCCCAATCGGCGGTGTCGAAAATCCTCGGCTCTGCGTCGCTGGCGCGGCTGGCGCGCGAGTCCGCCGAGAGCTTGAGCAGCGGCACCAGATCCGGCTGCGTGCTGAGTGAGGCCGAGAGGAAGAACTGACGATGCTAGAATGAGATGCGGGAGGCGGGGTTGCCATTCCTTCACAATCAGTTTGAAGAGAATTTCGTCACGACAACCGTGGATTACGTTTTCAACTGGGCGCGCGAGTCGTCGATCTGGCCGCTGACCTTCGGCCTGGCCTGTTGCGCCATCGAGATGATCGCCGCCAGCGCGGCGCGCTTCGATATCGCGCGCTTCGGCGCCGAGGTGTTCCGTCCCAGCCCGCGGCAGTCCGACCTGATGATCGTCGCCGGCACCGTGACGCTGAAGATGGCGCCGGTGCTCAAGCGCATCTGGGAACAGATGCCCGATCCGAAATGGTGCATCTCGATGGGCGCCTGCTCCAGCGTGGGTGGACCGTTCAACACCTATGCGACGCTGCAAGGCGTGGACAAGATCGTGCCCGTGGACGTCTACATCACCGGCTGTCCGCCCCGCCCGGAGAACCTCTTCTACGGGTTGCTGAAGTTGCAGGACAAGATCGAGCGCATGACCACCCTGGTGAAGCGGCCGACCCAGGTTCGCCTGAACGAGTCGATGGTTGAGGACTTCAAACGTCGCGTCATGATCGCGCAGACGCCGCACCCGGCCGGCGGCCTCCCGGTGGTTCGATAGCGTTGTTCCGGAGAACCGATTCCGGGATCTGGCGGGTCACCGCGTTCGACGCCTTTCCGTGGTTGGAGCACGGTTTCGGTAGCCGGCATGCGGGCTCTCCATCCGGCAATCTGGCCACGCTCCGGCAAGTCCAGTCCAACATTGTGGTGATGGCTTCAGGACAGTGGGGCCGCATCGGCGAGGGCGACGCCCTGATCACCGATCATCCCGGCTGGCGGATCGGCGTCCGCACGGCGGATTGCCTTCCAATTCTCCTGGTCGACGAACAGCGGCGGGCGGTGGCGGCGGTTCACGCCGGCTGGCGGGGGTCGATTCTCGGGATTGCGGCCCGGACCGTGGAAGCGATGGCGCGCGCCTTCGGGAGCCGACCGGAATCGCTCACCGCCGCCATCGGTCCGGGGATTAACCCGTGTTGCTTCGAGGTGGGGCCGGAAGTGGCCCTGCAGTTCCGGAAACTTTTTCCGGAACGAAACGACCTGGCGGGTAGAACCAGGATAGACCTGATCGAAGCAAATCGGCGGCAACTTGTTTTGGCCGGATTGGACCCCCAGCGCATCTTTTCCGGGGCGCCCTGCACCTGCTGTACACCGGCAGAGTTCCACTCCTGGCGCCGTGATCGGGAACCAGCAGACCGCATGGTGTCCTGGATCGAAATCCTCCCTTGAAAACACGAAGGGCGCGGGACCGACCGCCCGCGCCCAAACTCTGAAGATGTTCTAGGCCGCGTTAACCAGCAGCTCTTCCAGCGATTCGCTGTCGGAAGACTCTTGGTGTCGATCAGCCATCTCCTGACACTGGATGCAGTAGGGCGTCCACGGCACAGCAGCCAGACGCTTGGGGCTGATTTCCTCTTCACAGTGTACGCAGATCCCGTAGGTGCCTTCGTCGATCCGGCGAAGCGCCGACCTGACGTTGCGAAGCAGGTGGGATTCCCGGTCCAGGTTGCGAATGGCCAGCTCGCGCTCCGCGGCGTTCTGAACCTCATCCAGTGCGTCCGGGCTCTTCTCAATCGCGATCCCTTCGCGATTCCGGACAACCTTGGCCAACTCGGCAAACCTGACCTGGAGGATCTGCTTGAACTTGTTGAGTTCGTTCTTCGACATGGCTACTTCTCCCTTCTAGTGTCTCGTTTTGACCCACCTTCTCAGTTCCTCCGGGCGGGTCTCTTCGTTTGTTTTCAGTCCCGAAATCCGTTAGACGCAAAGACCACGAAAAAGTTCCAAGATCTGAGCCGGGATCTTAGCCTCTCTCGCTCATCTTTCCTTATAAAAGATCCATTATTGCTTCTGCTGGGAGCCGATCTGACCTTACCCCTCCCAGCATCAAGATATAATAGCACAAACGGCCAGCAATCCAAGTGCCAATCGGCCTGACACTCTCTCTCCCGGCCGCGCCCAAGCCCCCACCGTGTCTGGGGACACACCCCTAAACCGATCCTTCCGTTGAGGTTGTGCCCAGATCAGTAGACTCTCGCCCTAATATGACGCACACCGCACGCCGTAGTTTCAGAAAAGTCAGTTGGCGGTGAACCCGGGCCCCCAGCCGGAGTCCCCAAAGAGCTCAGTTGCACCGCAGTTTTTTTGCGGCCAACTAATCTCACCCTATCGGCCCGCCTCGCCGCTTCCTTTAGTGAAAAACTCGGAAATCAAGGCGCGGAGGGCATCGGCCGCCAAAACGGCGGCGTGCCGGGAGGCGGGAGGCAGTCCCCCCAGGGCAGATTCGATGGCCGGAGCGTCCAACAGCGTCAGTTCACGGCAGTGCATTCCTGTGGCAAGTTCGGTAAGCATGCTCCCGGCTGCCACTGCGGCTGTGCATCCTTGAGCCAGAAAGCAGATCTCAGCGGCGGCGTCCTGCTCGAAGCGGGCCGACAAGCGCAGGATGTCGCCGCAGGCCCGATTGGCAACCTCGATGGCAACCGCGGGTGGCGTGAGGCGGCCGACATTACGGGGATTGCGAAAATGCTCAAGCACGACTAGGCTGAACATAGGCGCCGTTTAGGGTATCCTCGTTAAGAATACCGCGTGAAAGACCCTAGACGGCAGATCATGGTGGTGGCGGGACTGATCCGGCGCGACGGCCAGTTGCTGATCGGCCAGCGCCATCACGACGACCGGCACGGTCTGAAGTGGGAGTTCCCCGGCGGCAAGGTCGAGGTGGGAGAGACGCCGCGCCGGGCGCTGGAGCGCGAGCTGAGCGAGGAACTGGGGATCGAGGCGCGGATCGGGCCCGAAGTCGGCCGCTACGAGTTTCAGTACCCGAAGCGAAGGCCGATCCTGCTGATCTTCCACCTGGTGACCGAGTTCCGCGGCGAGCCGCGGAATGAGGTCTTCGAGCAAGTGCGATGGGAGTCGATGGGGAACCTTCCCTCCTACGACTTTCTGGACGGCGACCTGGACTTTGTCCGCCGGCTGGCGCGGGGCGATGTGCGGCTGCCCTGAGGCGGTCAGACTTCCAGTCCGATGGAGCGCATCAGCGCCAAGGCATTGCTTTTCTCCACCACGCCGGGCCGCATCTTGTAGTCGAAAGTGATCTTGCCGTCTTCCAGGTGGTCCTCGAAGTGAACATTGGCCCCGCGGGGCGCCAGCGTTTCGGCGATGTGTGCCAGAGCCAGGTCGTGGGTGGTCAGCAGGCCGACGGCGCCGCGCTCGACCAGGCTTCGGACGACGGCCTCCCCGCCCAGCCGCCGGTCCTTCGAGTTGGTGCCGTGGAGGAGTTCGTCGAGCAGGAACAGCAGAGGGCTGGGGCCACGGGTCAGGTCCATCAACTGGCGCAGCCGGGTGATCTCGGCGTAAAAGCGGGAGCTTCCGGCCTGAAGAGAATCGGTGATGCGAATGGTGGCGCCCACCACCAGCGGCGACAGCTTCAGCCGGCGGGCGCGGACCGGGGCGCCCGCCATGGCCAGGACGACATTGGCGCCGACAGTCCGCAGCAGTGTGCTCTTGCCCGACATGTTCGATCCGCTGACCACCAGGACGGCCAGATCGGGTCCCAGGCGTACGTCGTTGCGGACCGAGCGATCCAGGGGGATCAGCGGATGGCCGAGACCCTCGCCTTCGAAACACGGACCCTCTTCGGTGAATTCGGGAAACGGGTCGTCGGGGTGTTCGTAGGAGTAGCAGGCCAGCGACAGCAAGCCGCCGATCTCGCCTACGGCCGCGATCCAGCGGCGCACGGCCGGGCCGGTGCGTTTGCGCCACGACTCGATGGCGAAGGCGAGTTGGGTGGTCCACATCAGCGGCGGCCCGATCAGCCGGACCATGAGGTGATCGCGCGATTCCAGCAGTTCGATCAGCCGGTTCAGCCGCGCGATGTGCCACGACGGCGGGTGCCCCCCCGTCTCCAGGACCCGCCGCAGCTCGACCAGGCGCGGGCTGGTGAACTTCTCGCGTTCCAGGCGCACCAGTACCTGCGCCATCAGGGCCAAGTCGTGGGCGGGCTGCTCCACCGCGCGGACCACCTCCAGCACCCGGCGGCGCAACAGCAGACCGAATACCGCTTCCAGCGCCAGCACGCCCAAAGGGACGGCGCGGGACAGATCGAAAACCAACCAGCCCACCAGCGCCGCCACCATCGCCACGGCGAGAGCGCTGGCCAGCACGCGCAGCGGGCCGGATTCGATCAGAGGAGGCTGTTCCCCCCAGCGGGGCAGCGGTTCCGACTCGAGGCTCGACCGAGCCTCCTCTCCCAGCAACGCCAAGTCCTCGCGCAGGTCCAACCGGTAGCGGAGTTCTTCGATGGCGGCGTGGCGGTCGCGGATCTCGGCGAGCGTGGCGGGGGCCAGCAGCCACCGCGCCAGAGCCTCTTCCCCCGCGCGGGTGCGTGCGGTCGACATCAGCTCGAACAGGCCGCCGCGGCCGAACAGGTCGAGGTCGTCTGCGTACGGATGGGTCTCGTCACGGAATCGCTCGCCGGTCTCGCTGTTCTCGGCTGGCTTGTGATCCAGCCGGTTGAGCCCCCGGCGGTAGTATCGAACCGCGCGGGCGGCCAGAGCGCGGGCGCGCAGCACGCGTTCATGCCAGATCGAAAGGGCGATGAAAACGACGATGGGCGCGGCCAGCCACCCGCCGGAGACGGCATCGCGAGTCACAGCCAGCCACCCCGTCACCAGTCCGGCGGCCACCACCGCTACCTTCACGTTGCCCAGCCGGATGTGAAGGCGGTCGTATTGCAGCCCGACGCGCCGGCGCGCCTCGAGCCGTTCGGTATACTCAGCCCGGGGGTCGGCCGAGGGTTTCTTAACAATCATCTACTCCCATCATGCACCGAATTGGCCGGGGGCGCGATTCAGCGGCGGCCCTACTACGGCCGAGCGGACGCGCTACAATGCGGGCGGTGGAACCAGGAAGCCTCAAGAATGTGCGAGATGTGGCGCGCGCGGCGGGAGTCAGCGTGGCCACGATTTCGCGGGTGCTGAACAATCATCCCAACGTCAGCGGCCGGACGCGCGAGAAGGTGCTGGCCCTGATTCGCAAGTCCGGTTTCCGGCCGGACGCCAACGCCCGGCGGCTGGCGCACGGATCGAGCGGCCAGCTTTGTTTTCTGCTCTCCAACCGCGACATCGTGCACTCGTTCCATTCGCGAGTGCTCAAAGGCGTTGAGGACTACTGTCGCCAGTTTCACCGCCAGGTGATCTTTACGACCTTCAACTACGAAGCCGGCGAGCCGATGCCGCCGGAGAACATGCCGCGTGTGGTGCGCGAGCATCGCGCCGTGGACGGCCTGCTGATCGCCGGCGCCAACTATCCCAGCCTGCCGCGTTACGTGGAGGGGATCGGGCTGCCCTACGTCCTTTTCGGCAACAACCTGGTGACCGGCTCGCTGGCCCTGCCGCGCAAGGCCTGCGTGTGTTTCGACGAGCAGGGAGGAGGGCGGCAGGCGACCGAGTTCCTGCTCGACCTCGGCCACCGCGCCATCGCTTTTGTGGGCGACCTGTCCAAGCCCTGGTATGCGCGCCGCTTCGAGGGTTACCGCGAAGCGCTGGCGGCGCGCGGCCTTCCTCCGGCCGCGGTCGATATCGACGATCGGGACGACTGCGTTGCCGCCGGCCAGCGGGCACTGCCCGCCGTTCTGCGGCTGGAGCCGAAGGTG
>CAYOTD010000271.1:0-7016 GCA_964406685.1 uncultured Solibacteraceae bacterium
GCCATGCGACCGGCTCTTGTGATCCTGACCACCCTGCTGCTGGCGCTTCCCGCCGGGGCGCAGCGCCGCCCGGGGCTGAACGACGGCGACGCACATGGGGATGCGCCCTACCTGGTCGAAGATGGTTGGCGCGCGCTGCTGAACGGAAAGGACGTTTCCGGCTGGCACGGCCAGGACGCCGGCCGGCCCAACGAATGGCGCAGCACCACGGCCATCATCTGGGAGCGCCTGCTGGGTCCTACACGCCTGTCGGCGGCGCGCACGCCCGGCGACCGGATTATCAACGGGCCGGCCGGGAGGACGGTGAACCTGGTCAGCGACGAGAAGTTCGGCGACGTCGAGCTGTACCTGGAGTTCATGCTCGCTAAGGGCTCGAACTCGGGCGTCTATCTGCACGGGCTTTACGAGATTCAGGTCTTCGACAGTTACGACTCGATCCAGGAGCCGGCCTCTTCGGATTGCGGCGGCGTGTATCACCGCTGGATCGACGGGCAGGGTGTGGGAGGCTCGGCGCCGCTGGTCAACGCCAGCCGGCGGCCGGGCGAATGGCAGTCGTTCCAGATCTGGTTCCGCGCGCCCCGCTTCGACGCGGCCGGCAAGAAGACGGAGAACGCCCGCTTCCTCCGGGTGCTGCACAATGGCGTTCTGGTGCAGCGGGTGGTGGAAGTGGACGGGCCCACGCGGGCGCACATGAACCTTCCCGAGGCCGCGGAGAACCCGATCATGCTGCAAGGCGATCACGGCCCGGTGGCGTACCGCAATATCTACGTCCGCCCTCTGCGGCCGATCATCGAGCGGTAAAGTTCCTGACCATGGCGGAATGACCATCGGATGATACAGCAGATTGCGGCCAGCGAGTTCAGGGTCAAGTGTCTCCGCCTGCTGGATGAAGTGAATCTGCGCCGGTGCGAGTACATCATCACGAAGCGCGGCCAGCCCGTGGCGCGTCTGGTCCCCGCCGACGCGCAGGCGCCCTCCGTGTTTGGGCACATGAGGGGAACCGGCGAGATCGTGGGCGACATCGTCACTCCGGTGGGAGAGCCCTGGGAAGCCGATCGCTGATCGCCGCTTGCTGCTCGAGACGCATTGCTGGATCTGAATGGCGCTCGGCGAGCAGAACCGGTTCACGGCGGCGGGAGTGCGTGCCGCGGAAGAGGCCGCCGCGCCGGCGTAGGGCGGCACAGGCGGCGCGGCCAACTCCGCGTCAGCGGCCGAGCACCTCCGCGGCCCTGGCCACCAGGCCCGCCGGCGTGAACGGCTTGGCGATGTATTCCACGCTGGCGTCCAGAACGCCGCGGTGCATGATGACATCCTCGGTGTAACCCGACATGAAGAGCACCCGGATCTCGGGGTGCCGGAGCCTGAGCTGTTCACTCAGTTCCTTGCCGGTCATCCCGGGCATGATGACGTCGGTCAGCAGGAGGTGGATCGGCTCCGGGTAGTCCTTGACGAGGGCCAGGGCCGCGTCCCCGCAGTTGGCTTCGAGCACCTGGTAGCCGGAAGACCGCAGGATCTCGACCGCCAGAGCGCGCACCTGCTCCTGATCCTCAACCACGAGAATCGTCCCCGAGCCTTGCAGGACGGCGAGAGGTTCGCGGGCGATCTCCGGCTCCTGCGGAGCGGCGCCAACGCGCGGCAAGTAGATCTTCAGGGTGGTTCCTCTCCCCGGTTCGCCGTAAGCGTAGACCCATCCCTGGCTCTGCCGTACAATCCCGTAGACGGTCGACAGCCCAAGGCCGGTGCCTTTTCCGCTTTCTTTGGTCGTGAAGAACGGCTCGAACAGATGGCACCGCGTTTCTTCGTCCATTCCGATGCCGGTGTCGGACACCGCCAGCAGAACGTAGGAGCCCGGGGCGACTTCCGGGTGTGTGGCGGTGAAACCCGGGTCGAGGTCGAGGCAGGACGTCTCGAGAATCAGTTGCCCGCCCGTGGGCATGGCATCGCGAGCGTTCACCACCAGATTCATGAGCACCTGGTGCATCTGGCCCGGATCCGCCAGTACGTTGCCCACGTCGGGACTCAGGCGGGTGATCACTTCCACGTCCTCGCCCACCAGGCGTTCGAACATCTCCCGGCTGCCGGCCACCAGCGCGTTGAGATTGAGCAGCGTGGGCCGGATGATCTGCTTCCGGCTGAAGGCCAGCAATTGCGAGGTCAGGTCGGCCGCCCGCTCGGCGGCCTTGAGCACCTGCTCCAGCGGCGCCCGCAGGGGATCGCCGCTGTCCATCCGGTTCAACACCAGGCTGCCATAGCCGTTGATGACGGTCAGCAGATTATTGAAGTCGTGAGCGACTCCACCGGCCAGCCGGCCCACGCTCTCCAGTTTCTGGGCCTGCAAGTACTGCTCTTGCAGGACGCGGTGATCGGTGATATCCACGCCGAGACCGGCGTACCCGATGACCTGATCCGCCGGGTTTCGCAACACCGTGCTGCTCCACTGAATCCAACGCGGGCGGCCCGACTTGGCTCGGACGGCGCCTTCCAGGACGGCACTCCGCTGGCTGGTTTCCCGCGCGGATGCGGTCAGCTTCTCAAACAGGCCGGGAGAAGCCTCCTCCGCGACCATCTCCGCGAACCGGCGTCCGACGATCTCCTCCCGCTCCCAGCCGGTGGACGTGCAGAAGTAATCGTTGCAGAACGTGATGCGCCCGTCCAGATCGAACATCAGGGTCGCCATGTGCACGTTCTCCAGCAGCTCCCGGTACCTTCGCTCGGACTCGCGAAGCGCCTCTTCGGCCCGCTTGCGCTCGGTGATATCCACGTGCTGGATGACGGCGTTGGTGATCTTGCCGTGGGTGTTGCGGATGGGAAAGATACTGACATCCAGGATCAGGTCCACCCGCGCGCCCCAGCGGACGTGCCGGAGGAGGGAACTGTCCCACCGGATCTCGAACCGGACCGGCTCGCCGTGCTCATAGACCCGGCGAACCAGCGGCATCAGACCCTGTTCCTCGACGATGTTGTCTTTGAGGATGTTGTACTTGCCAACGACCGCTTCGGCCGTGATCTGGAGCAGGTCGCGGAGGCTCTGGTTGATCCGCACGAGCGTGCCCTCGTGATCGGAGATCCACATGGGGTAGGGGCTCCGGTCGATGATCGTGCTCAGAAAGGCTTCCGAGGTCCGGAGAGCCTGCTCGGCGCGTTTGCGTCCCGTGGATTCCACCGAGATTCCCGCGAGCAGGCGGCGCTCGCCCTCCACCGCGATCGGGAACTTGTAGGTGTCGAAGAAGCGTTCCTCTCCGTTCGCATCGCGGATGGATTCCTCGATGATCCCGGGACCTTCGGACAGCACCCGCGCATCGTCCGCCGTCATCCGCTCCGCGCTCGCGCGCGGCAGCAAATCAAAGGCGGTCTTCCCCACGCAGTCGTTCCAGCCGAACAGTTCCCGAAGAAACCGGTTGGCGAACAGCACGCGGCCGTCCCGGTCCTTGATGAAAGCCGCGGCGGGCAGGTTCGCCATGAAGTCGGCAAACCGTTTCTCGCTCTCCGCCAGTGCCGCTTCAACGCGCTTGCGGCGGACAATCTCGCCGATCAACTGCGCCGTGGAGAGCAGCCGCCTCGGCGGGAATTCCACGATCGGTTCCGTCCGCGAACGGCAGGCGGCCGCCGCTTCGCTCAGAACCGTGGCATCGACGCCGTACCTCTCCGCCAGCGCGCCCAGCATGGCAGGGGATTGCGGAGGGTCCCCATAACCGAGCGTGACGGCGCCTATCACCTCATCCCCGGCGCGCACCGGCGCGGCCACGACCCGAAGCCCGCCGCGGCACTCCACCTCCGCCAGCGCTCCCGTCTCCATGGCCCGGCGCGCGGCCTCCGAGTGGGAGGCATGACAGTGCCAGTTGCCGCATGTCAGCGCCTCCGAGGTTTCGACGGGACCGCACAACTGCCGCGAGGAGACGTCGAGCAATTGACACCAGCGGGAGGAGAGCAGGCGCAGGGCGTAGTCGCCGTTGTGCTCGTGAACGGTGCATGCGCCGCCGGGCAATTGCAGATATTCGCTGGCGATGTCGGAGAGCAGACCAAGTCCCACCGAGTCCAGGATGAGCCGCGACGCGTTCAGGGCCGTGGGGTCAGTCATGGCTGGGTTCAACCGCGTTGGTGTTGCGCCGGACAAGCCTCACCCTCACTGGTGTGCCTCCCGGGCTGTTCATCTCCCAGACACGGCCATTATCGCTCTTTCCATCTCTACCATGGGAAATGCAGGGGGACTGAAAGTTGTCCCCCTTGTCAAGACCGTTATTTGCCCGCAATGAGTTATCGACCGGCGGGTCTGAAAATCCCAGCAGTTCGAAATCGGGCTGTCCGCCTGAGGGTCATCGCGACCGTGCTCAATTGCCACATCGAATCACGCCGCGCTCGAACTCAACTCTTCACGGATGATCCGGCGCAGCGTGTCCTCAAATCGCGGTGCCTTGCCGTCGAGGTATTCCCGCAGTGCCGCGTTGATGAGCGTCTGATATCCGGTCCCGCCGCCAGATGCTTCCGCCATGTGGAAGAACCGGTCCACGATGTCCTGGTCGAGCCGGATGGTAATTCGGACCTTGCCCTCGGGCTCCGGTTCCGCTGGAACAACCCTGCCCCGCTTGCCTTTGCTGAAATCGTATCGGTCTTTCATGGTTCTGCCTCGTACTGCTCACGCTCATGGGCCTCGGCGGGACGCGCCGGAATGATGCGAATGCTCTCGCCTCGCCACGTGTACACGACGACGAGCAAGCGGCCCATCGCGCCCATGCCAGGCGTCACGAATCGCCGCTCATCCGAATCAGATTCATCATCCGTGATCGTGATCGCATAGGGATCTTCAAAAACTGGAATCGCTTCGGGCATGCGAACACCGTGCTTGCGAAAGTTGATCCCGGCTTTGCCTGCTTCGTCCCATTCGAAGCCCGGGCCTCAAGTGTACATACAAATGGTATGTACGTCAATTCCGGTGCTGTGGGGAGTTGCGCGGGCGTAGGGGTTCTGCGTTCAAGCAACAAACACCTGAGTCTGTTCAAACCAGTCAACGTGGTCCGTAACGAACTGATGGGTCGTACCTGAAAAGGCTGTGGTCGGCAGGTCGCTTCGGGGGCGAGGTCGCCGGGCGGCCCCACCGCCGTTTGACTGGGGCCCCTGGAAGCCCGAATATCAAGAGGTCGTCGGCTTCTGTTGCTGGCTGAGAAGGAAAGCGAAAGGATCTACCGGAGACGACTTTCTGGAGATGACAGACAGCACTGGAACCGACCGAGGCCTTCAACACTGAAATCGGGAGGAGAGCTGTTCTGTGGACTCTGAGCATCTCAAGCCTGAGGCGGGTTGGTGCGGCGAGATTGGTCGAATCCTCGAAGCGAACCAACGAGCGGAGGTTGCGGTAGCAAGCCTTTATGACTCGGTCTGGAAGAACATCGTCGCTTCCGACGTGTGGCCTCGGGAACTACCCGACGACATCTCCGTACTGTTGTCATCTCTCAGGCGGGAGATCGAAGCCGTCAGACAGGCGGCTCAGAATGGACTCAGCCGCTACCAGGACTCGGCGGTGGATTGCTACCTGAAGGGCCGCATGGTCTCGCGTGAGCAGTACCACCTTCTCGCGGCGATGGGAATCCCTGTGGCATCCGCGAGCTGCGTCGGTCTGTCCGACCTCGACGATTAAGATGTCTTTTGCCTGTTCTGCTATGAAGACGACAGGCGATTCTGCTACATCAATCCCGCTGAGGAACCACGTCGGTCAGGCCGGATCAGACTTCGGCTCGGAGTGCCGCCTGAGGGACTTGATGCGACATCTCTCCGCCCAGATCAGTCAGCGTTCTTCAAAGAACGGCTGCCCGCCGCCCTGGCACGGTTTGGCTCGGAAACGAAGAGGCCGGACGCGGGAAGATCAGCTTGACCCAAAATGGGGCATCGTGCACCTGAGTGTCGCCGACCTCCGCTAACCTGTCAGCGAGAGTAAGATGTTATCGGGTCATGAAGTGGATCATCATCAGCGACGATCTGCAGGTCCGGCTGGAGGATGGAAAGCCGAAGTTCGCGTCGGATGAGGGAATCTCGCTGGAGCAGGCAGCCGAGGCAGTCAGCTTCTGGCTCAAGAACCGTGACAACGCCGAGGCGGAAGCTTGGCTAGAAAGGGCTGCGGACGAGTTGGACTTGCAGAAGCGAATGGCACGCATCCTCGAAGGGGACCGGGCGCTGCTCGAACTGGACCGGCTGATTGGAGACGAGACCTCGATTGAGCTTGGGTCGCCAAGGGCACGCGCTATCAGTGAGAGGGACGAGGAACGGGTTTGGCAGAGGGAGTTCATGCAAGGGGAAGAAGCCTCCCGGCTCGGCGACTGCGAGAAGGCGGTGGCACATCTGAGTCCGGCGGCCAAAGCGTTCCACCCGGATGCGTGTTTCCTGCTGGGACAACTGTATGAAAAGGGAATGGGCGTTCCGCAGAACTACGTCCGGGCTTACGAGTTGTTCGCCGATGCCGCAGAATTCGGGACAAAGTACCCTGCCGAGGAAGCCAAGGCGCGGATCACGAAATTCATGTCCGTCGAGGAACTGAAAGAGGCTAGACGAATCTGGGGCAAGTACTGAGGATGCCGCCGTGAACCGCGTGGACGTCTGCGTGTACCGCTGCACGCCGGGAAGTGAATTGCTGTTCGATTACGACAAAGTGGACGTCCTGTCTTTCCTGTCCAGTGCCGGGCACCGCAATCAAGGCGGCGTCCTAACTTGGCGCGTGTACCGCACCGACGTCCCTCCGAGTCTTCCCCGCCGCCGGTAACGATGACGAGGAAGACCCATTGCAGCCCCAGGTACTGTACTGCGGATTGGTCCACCGAGCGGTTTACTCGGTGTTGGTGACGGTCGGCCGTATCCTCCTGCCCGCGCCGACCGGCGCCGCCAAACCAAGCAGGCTTTTTTCAGTCACAACGACATGTCTCAGAGTTATCAAGGAGATGGGTCTTGAACCTCCCGGCGCGGGTATATAGTGTGAGCTGGGGATTCCGATGATGTCGATCAGTCATTCCGATCTGATGCCGATCAGAGCG
>CAYOTD010000272.1:0-6996 GCA_964406685.1 uncultured Solibacteraceae bacterium
AGAAGCATCGACGACGCCGCTTGGCGCCAGAAACGACGAGGTGTTGGTCACGTTGAAAAACTCGGCGCGGAAGACCAACTTCGAGCGTTCGCCCGCCGGGAATTCCTTGAACACGGAGCAATCCAGGTTCTTCAGCCCGCCGGCGCGGAGAATGGAGCCGCCGGAGTTGCCGAACGTGTATGCCGCCGGCACCACAAAAGCGCTTCGATCGAACCAGCGATCCAGGCTCGGCGACTCCAACGCGCCGGAGGCGATCCGAATGGGGCGCTGCCCACCCTGGCCGATGTTGGCCACGTCACGGCTGATGGTGGGCGTGAACGGCAGGCCGCTGCGGCTCGACCAGATGCCCTGAACCTGCCATCCGCCCAACACCGCATTCGTCAACCCGCCCTTTCCCGTCAGGAAATGCCTGCCCCGGCCGACCGGCACTTCATAGCCGCCGCTGAGCACGAAGTTGTGGGGCACGTCGCTGCCGCTCAGGCTTCTTTCCCGGGCCGTGTTCCCCCCCACGGCGGGCGTGAACTGCGCCACGATGTTCTTGGAAAACGTGTACGAAGCCAGGTACCAGAGGCCCGCTCTTGGCCGCCGTTCCAGCTTGGCCTGAAGCGAGTGATAGATGGAGGAGGCATCCGCAGAGGTGTAGTAGGAGCTGCCAAAGCGCGGGTATGGCCGCCGGCTCTGTATGTCGCCCGCCCCCGCCGGCGGGAGGTTGAAGTAGTTCGTGGAGAGCTGGTGGGAACCCTTGTTTCCCACGTAGTTGACCTCCAACACCGTGGCCGCCTGCAATGCCTGCTGCACGCCGGCGTTCCAGTGCTGGTCGTATCCCATCGGCAGATGTGTGTAGGTGGGCTGGATAACCGGCACCGAGGCCGCTGAACCCAGGGCTTGTCCAAGAAAGAAGTTCGCCAGGGTGCGCTGCGGCGCCGCACCGGAAGTGCTGTACACGGTCTCCTCAATCTTGAAGGGAATCATGGTTATCGTCGTGCGCGTATTGGTGGTCTCGCCCTCGTAGAAGATGCCGTACCCGCCGCGCACCACGGTCCGGCCGCCAAACGGCGTCCAGGCAAATCCGAATCGCGGAGCGAACTGCCTTTTGTCGGGGTAGGTGATCGAAAGCGGAAGCCCGGCCTGACTGCTGGTCTGGATGAGGCTTTTGAAGAAGGAATATGCCACCGGCGCCGCGGGCTGAGCGCTCAGGTCCGGAGTCTCGGTCTTGCTGGCGACAATCACGGGCCGGTCCGACCGCCCGTCGAAAGTTCCGATCTGGCCCCTGTACCCGCTGACCCAGGGAGAGTACTCATAGCGCAGGCCCAGGTTTAACGCCAGACGGCGGGTCAGCTTGATGTCGTCCTGGAGGAAACCGTTCCAGTAGTTGCCGACTCCGCCAAACGCGTTGGTATAGTAACCACGCTGCGACGAGTAGGGCAACCCGAGGGCCCAGTCAGCCCAGGGACTGCCGGTGCCGGCGGGCCTGGCGGGATTCTGGGTGCCAGCGCCGGTGAACGACCAGACCCCCGCGTAGGAGCGGCTGTCGGCGAACAGGCTGACCAGTCTCTTGAACTCTCCGCCCGCCTTGACAACGTGTCTGCCCGCGATCCAGGTGATGTTGTCGAGAACTTGATAGCTCTGCCGGTCCTGGGTCTTCGGCCGCTGGTCGAATCCCGATCCGCGCATCGAGGAATAGCCGCTCCAGGAAAAGTCAGGGAAGGAACCGGCCAGGTCGGGGCGCCGCAGTTCTTCAAAGCCGGTGATACCGGCGGCCTGGTTGTAGTCCTTGCCGGCCAGGTACGGCGTATTGGTCAGAGTGCCACAGAGATAGCTGAATCGGAGTTCGTGGATCACCCGCGGCGTTAGCGTGTTGTTCACACTGGCCGCGACGTTCTGGCCACGCGTGCGCAGGGGCGCAATTCCAAGCGTGGGGAAGGCATTGGGATCGTCCAGGCGGTTGTCGAAGAAGCTCCAGCGCAGGAAGATCTTGTGACGATCGGCGGCGGTGTGGTCGCCCCGGATGGTGAACTGGTCCAGCCCCAGCGCCCGGGAGGGGGCAAAGCTGGCGGTCGTGGATGCCAGGTTCGGCGCAGGGATGTACTGGTTGAAGAACTGGGCCTGGGACGACAGCCTGTCCTTTGGAATCACGTTGCCCGGAAACGCGACGGCGACGGCGCCGCCGCCCGGGTCGGCCTGGACCGAAGAGGGATCATAGATCGCCGGAAGGCCAGCAGCGCTGAAGTCCCCCGCCAGCATCGCGGCGCTCGGGACGATGAGGTTGTTGACAACCCCCTGGCGCTGGCGCGTAGCATCGTAGCTGGCGAAAAGGAAAGTCCTGTCCTTGCCGCTGTAAAGCTTGGGGAGATGCAGCGGCGCGCCGATGGTGCCTCCGAACTGGTTCTGCTTCAGGACGTCCTTGGATGTCGCGAAGAAGTTGCGGGCGTCGAACTTGTCGTTGCGAAGGAATTCAAACAGTCTTCCGTGCACAGCGTTGGTTCCGGACTGCGTGGTCAGGTTGTAGGCGCCACCGGCCCGGCCGAACTCGGCGGAGTAGGCGTTCTGCTGCAACCGGAACTCCTGAATCGCGTCGATCGAGGTTTGAATATAGGTTCCACCGAGATTGTCGGTCACATCCACGCCGTCGGTGAGGAAGGCGATCTGACCGCCGGTGACGCCGCTGATGGTCAGTCCGGAGATATAGTTGGGCCGGATCCGATTCGAGTATGTGGAGGTGTTCGGCAGAACGATGGCCCCGGCGGCCAGCGCGGCCAGTTGGGCGAAGTTCCTTCCGTTCAACGGCAAGGTCGTGATCTGCGTGTTGTTGACCACCTGCCCCAGGGAGCCGGATTCGGTGTCCACTTGCGGGATCTCGGCCACCACTTCCACCTTGGAGCTGGCCTCGCCAACGGGAAGCTGGACGTCGACCTGGACGAACTGTCCAACCGTCAATTCGATTCCCGTTTTCATCATGGTCTGGAAACCGGCGGCGGTTACCGCGATCCGGTAGACTCCCGGTTGGAGGGGAGTCACCACATAGTCGCCTGCCGCGCCGGTTTCCGCGCTGTGAACCACGTTGGTTTGCGTGTTGGTGACCGTGACGCGAGCACCAACGATGATCGCCTGGCTGGGATCGGTCACCGTACCGACGATGCGCCCCGCCTGAACCTGCCCCCAGAGGGCCGGCTGCGCGACCAGCGAGAGAATCAGGAGCGCCCCACACCCGGCCACCGGCCGGCGCAGCAGGTGCGGTTGACAAGCCGCTGGATGTCGATTCATTCCAACTACCTCCTTGTTTCGCGATTTCACTATCGAGACCGGACCGGCCGTCCCCACGGTCCCGTGACCGGGGAGGGCGCCGCGTCTGGCGTGTTGGACATGCCTTCGCGGCCGGTATCGTTCTGGAGTCTATGGGGACCAGCTTTGGGGATCAAGTTCGCCGGCGTTCCCGATCGTCGCCGCCGTGCCCGGGGAACGTTCGCAAACGTTCCGAGGGGCTCCGGGAGTCCCCGGATTGGGGGACTTTCATTGACGGTCTTCCAGGCGATTCGCTATGATTCCGCTGTGGCTGGCACGACGGACGAAGCGGTTGAGGCTTTCCGGCTCCAACTTCGCAAGATACTGGAAAGCCGGGAGTTTTCCTCGTCACCACAGATCCGTCAGTTCCTTGTCTATGTGAGCGAAGCGGCGTTCCAGAACCGCATGAACCTGGAGCAGACCGAGATCGCGGAGCACGCGCTTGGAAAGGGCGAGGGGTTCAACCCGGTCGAGGATGCCTCCGTACGGAGGGTCGCCACCCTGGCTCGCCAGAAGATCCAGAAGTACTACGAAGAGACGGGGAGCAGCGACCCGGTGGTCGTTACCCTCCCGGTGCGGTCGTATGTTCCCGTTTTCCGGTTCCGCGGCGAGACCCCGCCCGCGGAGGCAGTCCCCATCCCCCGGCGGCGGATTCGGCCCGCCGCCCTGGTCTGGGCCGGAGCAGGGGCGGCCGCTCTGGGCGTGATCGCATGGCTGGTCCAGACGCGGGTTTCCGACCGCAGGCCGCTGGCGCCGGCCCGGGCAATCGAGATCCCTACCCAACGGGGAACCATTGAGAATCAGGTGCTGAACCTGCCCGGGAAGGGAATCCTGCTGGGACCGAAGATGGGATGGAACGACGACGTCTCCGTGCGGCTGCAATTCAGCCCGGAGGTGGCGTACCAGCAGGCTGGACTGATCGTCTTCCAGAGCCCCGATCAATACGTCAAGCTCGGGCGGCAGTTCAATACACGAGTGCATTGGGAGTTCGGCCTTGAGGAAAACGGCAAGTATGCGCGCCTGCCCGGCATCTGGAGCTACGATCCCCTGGGCCAGAATGGCGCCCCGGTTTGGTTGATGATACGGCGGCGGCAGAACGTCTTTCGAGCGTTCTCCAGCGAAGACGGCCATACCTGGCACCAGGTGGGAAACACGCTGGAGCCAGTGAATGGCATGGCGGAGGCGCGCCTGGGCGTATACGCCTTCCACGGCCAGACGGAGGCCCCCGCGCTAAAGGCGCGTTTCGAACAACTCTCCTCCGGAATCACGTTTGCGGCGCCGGTGGGAGAAGCCGCCGATTCCCCGCCCGCTCCGGGATGGGAGATTCAGTCGAGCTGCCATGAGGAAGCGGGCTTCCACCTGATCGAGAACGCGTTGCGTTTTCGCTTCTCGCCCCAGTCCTGCATCTGGCAGTTGCTTCGTCCGGCGCCGGCGGGGGATTGTGTGCTCACCACGAAGCTCGATCTGATGCCATTCAGCGGCACGATCGCGGGACTGACCCTGGAAGGGAGACGGGGCCGCGTGCGCCTCGGGCGATGGCCGCTGAACGGAGGGTCCATCGTGCTTCAGCACCCCCCGGGAGATCAGACCACGGTGCATGCCGATTTCCCCGGCAGCCCTCCCGTTGTGCTCCGGCTGGAGGTCAGGGACGGCTGTGTCACCGGCAGTTTCAGCCGCGATGAAGTGCATTTCCAAGCGCTTCCGGGGAGCGCCCGGCTGGAGGAACTCGGCGGCGGCCTCCGGTTCGGGATCAATGCGCAGTCGACCAGTTGGAACCAGGCGGAGGTGCTTCCCACGGCCCGCTTCTCCTACATTCGCCAGCAGGTGGATCGACTTCAGCCATTCCGCTAGCGAGACCTTCGGCCTCCGGCGGCGAATGGGGTCTTGGCACACCCCCCGGGTTGTCTGATAGACTGGATTTGCGCGCCCGTAGCTCAGTCCGGATAGAGCGCTTGCCTCCGGAGCAAGAGGTCCCGCGTTCAAATCGCGGCGGGCGTACCAGCCCCCTTTTCCCGTTTCGTTGGCAGTTGTATTTCCCGAATTGCCTCCTCTCGGTTGCACCGCATACGGCGGTGAGCGCCTGCCCGCGATGTCCGGACACGAAAGAAGCGATACGAAGGAATTGTTCGAGGGTCCTTCGGTTGACGGAGGCTTCTTCAAGGGACTATAAAGAAGCGAAGGGTGAAGTACAAACTGCTTACCTGTAACAGGGGGTCAGAAGGAATGGTCACAGTCAGAGGTGTTTCCGCGCGCATCGCCGTGATGTGCGCCATCGGGGTATTCCTTTGGGTTTGCCTGGCGGGGCGTCCGGCAAGCGCGCAGGTTCTCTATGGCTCGATCGTGGGAGCGATTGAGGATCAGAGCGGCGCCGTAATTCCTAACGCCAGCGTCAGCATCACCAACAAGGGCACGGGCCAGACCCGCGAGACCACGGCCGACGGCGCGGGCCGTTACTCGATTCTAAATGTGTTGGCGGGAATTTACGACCTGAAGGTGTCGGCGCAAGGTTTCCGTACGGTTACCAAGACCGACGTGGAAGTCGCCATTAACACGGTCACCCGCCAGGATATGCGGATGGAGGTGGGCGCCGTCACCGAGCAGGTCACCGTCCAGGCAACGGCGGCCGCGCTTCAGACCGACAAATCCGACGTGCGGCACGAGATCACCGGCCAGACGGTGCAGAATCTGCCGCTGCCGGCCTACCGGAACTATCAAAGCCTGATGGCGCTGGTGCCCGGGGCAACCCCGCCGGCTTTCCAGAACGCCATCGTCGACACTCCCGGACGCGCACTGCGCTCCTTTGTCAACGGCACGGCGACCAACAACAACAACACGCTGACCGACGGCGCGGTGAACATCAACGTGTGGCTGCCGCACCACGTGGCCTATGTGCAGCCGGTTGAGTCCATCGAGACCGTGAACGTCACCACCGGCAGCTTCGACGCCGAGCAGGGCATGGCGGGCGGCGCCGCCGTCACGGTGGCCACCAAGTCCGGCACCAACGATTTCCACGGCACCGGCTGGTGGTTCCACACCAACCAGCACCTCTACAGCGACTCGACTTACTTCCGCTCGTCGAGTTACAAGAAACCGTTTACGGTTCTCAACATCTTCGGCGGCAATCTGGGCGGACCCATCAAGAAGGACAAGTTGTTCTTCTTCTTCAACTACGAACGCACCGCGGAGCGCACCGGCTACTTTGCCAATTTCTCGGTGGCGCCGGCCGATTTCCGCGCCGGCGATTTCAGCAAGTGGACCAGCTATTCTGTGGTCTACGATCCGGCCACGGCGGCGGCGGCGAGCAGCAAAGACAGGACGCCGTTCCCGGGCAACGTCGTTCCGCAGAACCGCTGGAACCCGATTTTCCCCAACATCTACAAGAACATCCCGCTTCCCAACCAGGTTTCGGTGACCGACACTCTGAATCTGAGCGGGAATTACGGCGTAAGCGCGGTGGTGCCTCTGACCCGCAATCAGTACGACCTCAAGGGCAATTACAACGTTTCGTCGAAGCTGGCGGTGTGGGGCAAGTACAGCCGGATGGATGCGCTGGTGAAAGGAACCTATCCGTTCGGAGACATGGGCGGCAGCGCCGGTTCGATCGGCACCGAAGGCACCGGCGACACAACCACGCAGATCCTGACCGGGGGGTATAGCTACACATTCTCGCCTACGTTCCTGATGGACGGCGTGTTCGGGTATATGCGGATGGAC
>CAYOTD010000273.1:0-337 GCA_964406685.1 uncultured Solibacteraceae bacterium
GGCCAGGCCGAGGCGGCCGATTCGGTGGGCAACCTGCACGAACTGGCCCGCGAGGCGCTGGCGCAGTTCTCCCTCACACGCGTTCTGTTCATTCCGGCGGCGCACCCGCCGCACAAGGAGGACGCCGGGGTGGCCGCGTACGAACACCGGTTGCGAATGGTGGAATTGGCCTGCGGCGGTGAGCCGGCCTTCGTAGCCTCGCGCCTGGAAGAGGGGCGGCGGCGCAGTTACAGCATTCATACGATCCGGCGATTGCGGAAGGAGTTGGCGCCCGAGGATCGCCTCTTCTTCCTGATTGGCGCCGACGCCTTCGCCGAGATCGCTTCCTGGCACCATT
>CAYOTD010000273.1:347-6978 GCA_964406685.1 uncultured Solibacteraceae bacterium
GGGCGCTCTCCATGGTGCTGAAAGGAGCTTCCAGCGAAGAGGTCATCGCCCAGGTGGAGTTCATCGTGGTGACCCGGCCCGGCCACGACTACCAGACCCCGGCCGGAGCCGTTGTCCATCGCCTGGAGACGCTCGCCCTGCCGGTGTCCTCCTCGGAGATCCGCCACAAGCTGGCCGAAGGAATCGAGCCCGAAGAACTGGACCCGCGGGTGGTGACCTACATCCGCGATCACACGCTGTACCGGTAGGCCGCGCCCGACTCCAGCCGGCAGATGCCGCGCCGGGAGGCCCGGACGAAGCGCACCAGGTGAAGCGTGTGCTCGGTGGGAACCTCCGCTTCGATGCGCTGCAACGCCTCTTCCAGGCGCAGGCCGCTGCGATACAGCAGGCGGTAGGCCTGTTTGAGGGCGGCGATGTCTTCAGTGGAGAAACCGGCGCGTTTCAGTCCCACCAGGTTGATGCCCTTGGGGGTCACCTTGTAGCCGCCGTAGAGAAAGAACGGCGGCACGTCGCTGTTGACGCGGATCAGCCCGCCGATCATCGCCAGCCGGCCGATGCGCGAGTACTGGTGAATGCCCACTCCGCCCGAGATGAAAGCCTGGTCTTCAACCACGACATGGCCCGCTACCAGCGCGCAACTGGCGATGACCGTCTGGTTGCCGATGCGGCAATTATGGGCGATGTGCCCCGAGGTCATGATGTAGTTGTCGTCGCCGATGACGGTTTCCGACTCCGGTTGCGTGCCGCGCGAGATGGTGTAGTGCTCGCGGATGCGATTGCGGTGGCCGATGCGCAGGTAACTGCGCTGGCCGGTGAAGTTCTTATCCAACGGGTCGGTGCCGAGCACCGTGCCGGCGGAGATCTCGTTGTGGTCGCCCAGGGTGGTCCAGCGCTTCAGATAGACGTAGGGCTCCAGGCGGCAGAAAGCGCCGACGACGACGTCGCTCTCCACCACGCAGTACTCCCCGATGACCGCCTGGGGACCGATGAGCGCGTCCGGATCCACCCGCGCCGTCGGCGCGACGACGGCCGAGGGGTCGATGGGCATAGACTAAGTATCATAGCGGAGGCTGCGAATCGTGCGTGTCAGGGAACTCGCCGAGTGGCTCGGCGCGACTTTCGAAGGGGACGGCGAGAAGGAGTTGACCGGCGTGGCGGCGGTGGAGTCGGCCGGGGCGGCGGAGCTATCCTTCGTCGCCGGCCGGAAAGCGGACCGCGCGGCGCAGTCGTCTTCGGCCGGCTGCCTGATCGTCCCGCCAGGGTTCGAGAATCCGGGCCGCACGGTGATTCGGGCTCCCGATCCGCGCACCGCCTTTGCGCGCGCCGTCGCGCGCTTGCGGCCGGTTCCCGCGCCCCCGCCCGGCATTCACCCGCGCGCCTGGGTGGCCGAATCCGCGCGGTTGGGGGCGGGCGTGAGCATCGGTCCCGGCTGCTCCGTCGGCCACCGCGTCACCATCGGCGAAGGGTCCATCCTGCATGCCAACGTGACGATCTACGACGACGTCGACATCGGCAAGCGCGCGATCCTGCACTCCGGCTGCGTGATCGGCGCCGACGGCTTCGGCTTCGTTCTGGTCGAGGGCCGCTACGAGAAGTTCCCGCAGGTGGGACGGGTAGTGATCGGCGACGACGTCGAGATCGGCGCCAACTCGTGCGTGGACCGCGCGGCCCTGGGGGTGACCTGGATCGGAGACGGCGTCAAGCTCGACAACATGGTCCACGTGGCGCACAACTGCCGCATCGGGCGCAATGTGGTAGTGGCCGCGCAGACCGGCTTCTCCGGCGGCGTCATCGTCGAGGACAACGCGGTCGTCGGCGGGCAGGTGGGCGTCGGGGACAAGGCGCGCATTGAGACCGGCGCCGTCATCGGCTCGGGCAGCGGCATCCTCAGCTCCAAAGTCGTGCGCGGCGGGCAGGTCATGTGGGGCACGCCGGCCCGCCCGCTCAAAGAGTACCTCGAGCAGCTCGCCAACCTGGCCCGCCTGCCCGAGTTCCGCCGGGACTTCGCCGAGCTGAAGCGGCGGCTCGATCAGATCGAATCCGCCCGGCAGGAACCATGATCCTGGTGGTGGCCGGCAGCGGTCGGAAGGTGGGCAAGACCTCCGCGATCGAGGCCCTGCTGCGCGCCACGCCCGAAGGACGCTGGCTGGCCGTCAAGATCAGCGGGCACCCCCATGGGGCGCGCGACTGGCAGCTCGACCGGCAGGAAGCGCCGGATCCCGGAACCGACAGCGGCCGATTCCTGGTGGCCGGCGCGCTGGAAGCCTGGTGGCTGCGCAGCGCCCCGGGCCGGCTCGCGGAGACCGTGCCCGCGCTTCGATCCCTGATGGAACGCTTCGAGAACGTGGTCCTCGAATCGAACTCGATCGCCGCGCTCCTCTCCGCCGATCTTCACCTGTTCCTGAAAGGCGAGGAAGACAAGCAGCCGGCCGGAGCGGCGGTGGTGTGCCGGCCGGAAGAGGCGCCCGGGGAGTTGATCCGTTTCGCCGCCGCGCGGCTCAGCCGGCAAGCGGGAAGATGATCTCCAGTCGAACGCCTTTCGGCGGCCAGGCTTCAACCTCGATGCGGCCGCCGTGGGCGTCGACGATTCTGCGCACGCTGGCCATTGCCAATCCCGAACCCGAGCCCAGGCGCGGCCGGTCGGGCTGAAGCAGCGACAACAACTCGTCGGGCGTGCAGGCGGAAGAGGCCGTGCGAAACGCCACCCGGGCCTCACCGCCGGCCGCGGCTACCGAAACTTCGATCGGCTCGGTCGCGGGAAGGACCTGGCGGAAGTAGTTCAGCAGGCTTTGCGCCATGTGGGCCGCCTGCGCCGCATCGATCCACACCGGCACCGGATTCGGGCCGCACGACAAGGGCGAGGGAGGCCCCCCGAACATACGGATCTCGGAAACCGCTTCGGCTACGATGCCGTTCAGCTCGACGCGCGCCGGATGCGAAGGGGACGCCCGCAGATAGTGCACGGCGTCGGAGAGGATCAGGTTGGTGTCCTGCACGAGCCGCTGCAGTTTCACCACCTGCTCCAGCGCCTTGGATTCGTGCGGAGGCAGCGTGATGGAAAGATAGTAGGCGATCGCTTCCATCGTGCTCAGCGGCTGGCGCAACTGGTGGGCGATCTGGCGGACCGCGGCCGCGTTCTCGGCTGAAGGATCCCCTGAGGTTCCGGGGTGCCCGACGCTGGGAGTCTCGATGGCGTGCGACATTGCGAGCCGTGCGGCCGGGAACTGAGCCGATCCCCAGCCAATCTTCAGATCTTAGCGGCCCGCCGCCTGCGGCGCAACCGGCATTTTCAAGCCAACAACCTCGCCGGCAGGGGCGCGACGCCAGGATGCCGGCGGCCCTCCTGGCGTCTGGGGACTCGAAGCGAGGGGAAATGATACTGTGTAAACAGGAGACTCGATGTTGGTGGACAGTGAACTCATCCGTGCGATCGCGGCCGGTCCGATTCGCAAGCGTGCGATCCGCGCCCCCCGGGTGCTGAACGAGGCGTACGACTACCCGCGCCCCAGTTCGTTTTCCAGAGGACTGCGGATCGATCTGAACGGCCTGGTCGTCCTTCTCATATCCGGAACGGCCAGTATCGACGAGCACGGCCAGTCCGTGCACGCCGGCGATTTCCGCGCGCAAACGCGGCGCACCTATCACAACATCACCGGCCTGTTGGAATCCGAGGGCGCGACGTGGAAGGACGTGGTGCGAACCACCTGCTACCTACGCGACATCGAGCGGGACTACGCCGCCTTCAACGAGGAGCGGACGGCGTTCTACCAGGAGCAGGGGCTCGATCCGCTGCCGGCCTCCACCGGCATCCAGGCGATTCTGTGCCGGCCGGAGCTTCTGGTGGAGATCGAAGCGATCGCCATGTTCCGGCCCAAAACCGACGGCGCCTGAGCGCCGCGAGCACGCCGCCCGTCAATTCTGCGCGGGGAACATCAGGGGCAGAAGTCCGTCGAGGTGCTTGCCGATGGCGCTGCGCGCCGACAGGTCCCACAGCGAAGTTCTCTGCTGGCGCATGCCGAGCACGCCCGCGATCCAGGCCTGCGTCCAGCCGCTCTCGGTCGACCACGCGCCCCAACCGGCGTCGGCGTTGCTCGCCCAGTAGTCCCAGCGCTTGAACTCGAAGGCGCGATACCACCAGCCGTCCAGCTCCGGGTGCGACTCGGAGCGGACCTGAATGCGGCAGAAGAACTCGGCCAGCTTCTTCGAAGCATCGACGAAGAGCGGCTCGCCGGTGGCCGCGGCGGCTTCGTGCAAACCGAGAAAGGCGAAGTTGGACGTGTAGAGCATATCGGCCAGCGGGTCGCCGTTCTGCTGCACCAGAGTGGCCTCGTTCTTGCCGTAGTCGGCGTTGGAACGAGGCGGCCCGTAGGAGCCCTTTCCGGCCGGACCCAGTTCCTCGCGCAGGGCGCCGCTGGAATCCTGGAGGCGCAGCAGTTCGCCCGCCATCCGTCGCAGCCATTGGCGGTGCTCGGCAGTGTCCTCGACGCGCACCAGCCAGGCGAGGGGAAGCAACATGCGGGCGCGTTCCTGCTGGATGCCATTGGTCCAGCGCCACTGCTCCGGATACGCCGCCATGGTCATGCGGATCGCGTTCCGGGCGAGATCCAGAAACGGCCGGTATCCGGTCTTGTGATAGGCCCACAGGTTGCAGGCCCACAGATACGCTTCGTAGTGCGGGGCGTAGTTGACGCGCTCGCGGTCCCGGTAATAGCGCCAGCCGTTCTGTTCGAGCGGCTTCTGGTCGATGCGGCTGCCGCGGAAGCCGAGCTTGCCGGTTGTGCGCAGGTTCGCCAGCAGGCATCGCAGGACACTCTCGTCCCATCGATCGGACTTCAGAGCGCCCGCGGCGCCGATGGTGCCCAGGATGCTGCGGGCGTTGTCGTCGCCGTAGTAGACGCCCTCCGAACCGGGATAGCTCCAGCCCACCAGGCCGTAGGCCGGATTGGCCGGGTCCGCGCGCGGCCCTTTGGCGAGGGTCGAGTGGAGGTAGATGTAGTCGTTCAGGTTCGAGGCGATGCGTCCCAACTCCGCGCGGCCGTCCCGGACGGAGGCCAGCGCCAGGGGGAAGCTCACCTCTCCGATGCAGTCGTTGCGCAGCGTCCAGCGAATGGGCTGCGACCCGTCGGGGAAGATACTGCTGGAAAAGCCCTCCAGCACACCGCCGCTGCCGTCACCTTGCGGCCATTCGGGCTTGGGAGCGGGAGCCACGCTGTCGTTGAGCTTGCCCAGGCGGTCCACGTTCTCTTTCCAGAACGGATGCACGTACAGCCGCGCGTTCCCGTAGGCCGCCACGCCGCGCCGGAAGGCGGCTGCTTCGGCGTCGTTCGGCAACGCCTCGGTGGCGGAGTAGGAGGGGCGTACCGCGGGGGTCCACTTCAGGGACGGCGGCTCTCCCGGCGCCGTGAGCCGGCCGAGGATTCGCCGCCAGATGGGTGTCCACGCCTCCCGCGGCGCGTAGCGCGCCGTGACGAACTGGCTGAGCTTGGTGGTGGCCACCAGAACGCCCTGGCGCTCGAACAGGATCGGATGGACGTCCTTGTCCGGCAGCCCGTACACGGCCGTGTCGAAGCCCGCCACTCGGGCCATGACGATGTCGGCGCCGGCCGCTTCCATCGGAAGGTAGCGCACTTTGTGCAGCCCCAGGATGCGCAACTTCGCCAGCGCGGGACCGAAGACATCCGAGGCCACCACGGCGCGCTCCCAGTGAACCTCGCGCGGCTCGCCGGCGCTCAGGCCCGGGACGACGGCCGGATACTCGACATACAGACGCAGCTTCTTCTTCGCGGCCGCTTCGTAGAGCGCCGCGGTTACGGGCGTGGCGCCGGCCGGATACTCGTCGGCCAGGATCAGCACGCCGGCGCCGCGCGGCGCCCTGGCGACGGCCTCATCCGGAGAATTGTAACGTGCGCAACGCGCGCCGCCGGCCGCGACGGCGCGGTAGAGATCGTTGCCGCTCGCGCAACGGAACACAAGCGGAGGCCGGGCCGCCAGCAGCGGCAGCCCGGCGATCAGGGTCAACAGAATGGTCTTGGCCACGCGGCCGACCTCCTCAAGATGCTGATTGCGTGCCGGATGGGTCTAGCTATCCATACCAAAGCTGCCTCAGGCGGTCAAGCCGGACCCCTGTCCGCGCTGTTGTGCAAGCGATTACACCATGCCCCCGGAGGTGGCTCCATCTTGACTTCAGCGCGCGGTTCGCACTACGCTGGTTCGTCGCAATCGCTTTCAGCGCACACGGATGCGGCGCGCGCAGCCTGTATCCGAACAGGAGATCGAATGCCTTCCCTGCTCTCGTTCCTGGCCGCCCCGGCGCCCAGCCGGCTGATCGCTCTGAATCCGGTCGATATCGCCATCATCGTCATCTATTTCGGCATCGTGCTCGCCATCGGGTTTTACCTGAAGGGCCAGTCGGGCACCGGCGAAGACTTCTTCATGGCCGGCCGCGAGATGACGGCCTGGATCGCGGGACTGAGTTTCCTGTCCGCCAACCTCGGCTCGCTGGAGCTGATGGGGTGGGCCGCAGCGTCGTATCAATACGGCATCTTGGCAACGCACTGGTATTGGATCGGTGCCATCCCGGCTATGCTGTTCCTGGCCATCGTGATGATGCCGTTCTACTACATCTCGAAGA
>CAYOTD010000274.1:0-2563 GCA_964406685.1 uncultured Solibacteraceae bacterium
CTTCGGTCGCGCTGATCGGCGCCGGGCTGTTCTTGCGCAGCTTCCACAACGCTTCCGCCATTCAGCCGGGCTTCGACATCTCCGGCATCACCGTCTCGCAGTTCTATCTCTCCAGCAGCGGCTACAGCGCGCAGGAGCAGCGCCAGTTCTGCCGCGCCCTGCGCGAGCGGCTGGAAGCCACCCCCGGCGTGGCTGGCGTCAGCTACGCCGACCAGGTGCCGCTCAGTTTCGGCCTGACTCCCTGGCACAAGCTGGAGATCGAGGGCTATACCCCCGCGCCTGGCGAGAGCATGTACGTCCACCGCGCCTTCGTACCCCCCGGCTACTTCGACCTGCTGCGCATCCCGCGGGCCGAGGGGCGCGACTTCACCGAGCTGGACGAAGCCGGCAAGCCCGCCGTCATGATCGTGAATGAGACCTTCGCCCGCCGCTATTTCGCCGGCCGGAACCCTCTGGGCCGCGCCGTCCGCGTGGAAGGCGAGATGAGAACGGTCGTCGGCGTGGCGAAGGACATCAAGTATCACCACCCGGCCGAGGCGCCGATTCCCTATTTCTACATCCCCTTCCGCCAGAGATTCGCGCCCGGCCTCAACTTCGTCGTCTTCCTCAAGACCACCGGCGACCCCGCCCGGGTGCTGGCGGCCATGCGCCGCGAAGCTCTCGCCCTCAACTCCGACGCCGTGTTCACCACCATGCGGCTCACCGAGGCCACCGCCGCCTCGCTCTATCCGCAGCGCGTGGCCGCGAGCCTGTTGGGCGTGCTGGGCGCGGTCTCCCTGCTTCTGGCGGCCGTCGGACTCTACAGCGTGATGAGCTACACCGTCAGCCAGCGCACGCGCGAAGTGGGTATCCGGATGGCTCTCGGGGCAAAGCCCGCCGACGTTCTCCGTCTGGTCCTCCGGCAGGGCTTGACGATGACGCTCCCCGGGCTGCTCGCCGGAATCCTGGGCGCGCTCGCCTCCGCCCGTCTCGTCGCCGGCATGTTGGTGCGCGTCGATCCCGCCGATCCGCTCACCTTCCTCGCCGCCTCCGGCTTCCTGGCCTTCGTCGCCGCGTTCGCAAGCTGCCTGCCCGCGCTGCGCGCCACCCGCGTGCAACCGATGGCCGCCCTGCGTTGCGAGTGACCGGCGGACGCGGTTCAGTGGATGGGGCCGAAAACGACCAGTTCGATACCGCCCACGATCCCGCGCCCCGGCATCGGCACGCCCGCTATCTCCTCATAGCGTGCGTTGGTCAGGTTGGTGAAATGCAGGAAGGGCCGGACGCGGTGTCCGATTCGGGCCAGATACGCGTCAACGACTGAATAGGCGTTTCGGCCGAGGCGCTGCGCCCCTCCTACCCTGACTCGACCCAGCAGACCTCCCGGCATCGACGCCTGCCATGCCGCCACCCCGGCGTGGCAAGGGTAGTTGAACGCATACCGGGAAAGGACGCCATCCAACGCCGCGCGCGATCCTCTCAACGCCGTGTGACGCAGATCGATCTGATGCGACCGGGCGATGCGAACGCTCATACCCGTTTCGACGCCCGTGAAGCGAAGCCGCTGGATGTTGGTCGCCCGCCAGAGGTCGGACTCGGAGCGGCGGACGTAATCGATTCCGTCCGATTCGCGGCGGTGAAAAACCGTGGAATCTCCACGAAAGCGCTTCCCGAGGTGCCAGTCCACGCCGGCATCGTAACTCCAGGCGCTCTCCGGGCGCAGGTTTGGAGATCCCAGCGTAGCCGGATCGTGATAGTAGAGGTCGGTGTACGACGGCAGGCGAAACGCCCGGCTGACCGAAACCCTGAGTTTCAGGCGCTCCTCGAGCCAGACGCCGGCCCCGGCCGTGGGACTGATCTCGGACCGCCTCGCCCCGTATGCCTGCTCGCGAACACCCCCCGAAAACGAGAACCGGCCCAGCGCCCGGAAGTCCACGGCGGCGTATGCGGCTCCGCTCGTCCGGCAATGGAAACCGAGGTTACTGCTCGCGATCGAATCGTGGATTCCTTCGATTCCGTAATGGAGCCTGGTGTTGCGCCCGATGTCTTCCCTCCGGCGCACGACGCTCTGGTAGCTTTCAACGGCGTGCCGGTTGGTGAATCGCTCCGGATGGTCTCGCTGCAATACGAACAAGTCGGAGTGCCGCCGGAAAGCGAACGCCGCTTCCGTTCTCCCGCCCAACGCCTGCCGCAGTGATGCGAACCACGTCTTGGTGCGCTCCCAGGAGGCGTAATTGCCGTAGAAGTTGTCGGCGCCGAAGGGACGGTCGCTGTGGCCCAGCAGAACCGACGTCGAACCCAGCCCGGTGGATAGGCGCGTGTTTGAAACCAGAGACAGGTTCCGGTAGTCCCGGTTCGGGATGAAGCCCGAGGAGAAATCGCGCGAGGCGGCGAACTGCTGGGCGAGGCTCCCCCACACCGCCGCCAGTGAAATGCGCTGTTGGTTCGTGCCGGAATCCCCCGCCGCCGTCCGCAAGCGGAGCTGCGTGGCTTCCGGCGCGCGTGTGACAAGATTGACGACGCCGCCGACGGCATCCGAGCCGTAGAGCGTGGAACCCGCCCCCCTCAGGATTTCGATGCTGGA
>CAYOTD010000274.1:2573-6971 GCA_964406685.1 uncultured Solibacteraceae bacterium
AACGGGCAGGTCCATGCTGTGGTGCCCCGTCTGGGCGTCGTTCAGCCGCAGCCCGTCCAGTAACACCAATGTTTGGCCAAAGCTGCCGCCCCTCAGGGAGAGATCGGACTGCACACCGCCCGGGGCCCGCTGCCTGAGGTCAACCGACGGATCCAGTCGCAGCAGGTCCACCGCCGCGCTGGAGAGCAGGCGCTGCTTCTCAACGTCCAGCGTCCGCACCGGCCGGTCGGCCTCCTCGACGGCCACCGGCTCATACACTCCGGTGACGACAATCGAATCGTGTCGCGTCTGGGCGGGGGCAAGACCCGGCGTGCACAGACACAGAAGAACAGTGACAGCAGTTGGCCTCATGGTCGGGAGGAGCGGCGAGGCAGCCCCCGCCTCAGCGGCTAAGCACGACCTTGCCCAGCCCCGCGTTCCCCGCCGCGTCGTAGACGCGAATCACGACCAGATGTTCACCCGCCGCCAGCCCGCCGGCGCGCACCGCAAACCGCTCCCGGCGCGAATCCGCCACCCCGTCCTGCGCCTCCACCGGCGTCCACTCCCCGCCATCCACGGCGTACTCGGCGCGGCGCACCGGCGAGGCCGCATCCGCCGCTTCGACGCCGATCTCCACCGCGCCTTCCGAACGTCGCGGAGCGTCCACCGTAAGAACCGGCGGCGTGTTGTCGATCAACACCGGCGCGCTGACCAGTTCACCCTCCCGCGCCTGCCCCGGCGGATTTACCAGGCGGTCCGAGGCGGTGACGCGGAACAGGTACTTACCATCGGCAAGGGAATCCCCGTCCAGCGTGAGGCTCAACTCCGCGAGGTTCGCCTTCAGCGTCTTCCATTCCCGCTCACCCTCGCCGCGGAACTGGAGGTTGTAGACCAGGCGGTCTCCGTCGGAGTCTTCCGCCTGCCACGCGATCGCCAACTGCTGGCCCGAGGCCCGCGCCGCCAACTGCGTCGGAGTCCCGGCGGCGGTTGCCACGCCTGCCTCCGCGCTGTCTGTTACCGTGATGCTGTACGGAGCCGCCGCCTGCGCTGCCGCCACGGCCGTCCGCGTTTGCGCCGGGCCCGCCCATTGCAGCGTCGCCGACAGGTTCTTCACCACCGGCGGATTGTTCTGCGTCAGGTACGCCAGGGACACGGAATCCAGAGACGCCCCGGCGTCGGCGAACTCGGCCTTCCACTGGATGTAGCGGGCGTTCGGGCTGGCCACCTGCGCCCCGCCGCCATCCGCCAGCGGCTCGGACCACTCGCTCCAGGTCCCATCCGGCCGCGCCGAGTTGCCCGACCGGGTCCGGAACGCCAGCCCCTTCGCACTCCCGTTGCGCCAGGTCAGTTTCCCCCACCGGGCCACCGAGCCTGCATCGTGGACCGGTGATTCGTAAACCCCGGCCGACGCCGCCTCCCCCCGCAGCCGGAAGATCTTGCCCGCGCTGGCCGACGCCGCCAGCCACCCGCCCATGGCCTCCAGCACGCGCGCCATCTCGCCCGCGTTGGTCTGAGCCACCAGCGCCGCCTTGCGATCCGACATCAGCCGCCACAGACGGCCCTGGAAATCGGTCGAGAACAGGATCTCGGAGCCTTTCAGCGCCACGTCGTAGACGTTCTCTTCCTTCGAACTCCACAGGGTCTCGACCGTGTGGTCGGCCGCGACGCGGTAGATGGCGGATTTCTCCACCCCTGACAGATCCACGATCGGCGCCGGAACCGCCGGCGCAGGTGTGGCCACTGCCGCCGCCGGCTTGGGCGCGTCCGCCTTCGGCTTGATTTCAGGCCCGCCCTGCGCCGCCGCCTCCACCGTGATCGAAGTGCTGGTAGCCGTCACCGCCGCGCCGCTCGTCCCCGCCGCGGGCATGCCGCCGGGCGAACCCGCGCGCACTCCCATCCCTCCGCCCAGCGCCGCCACCAGGACCGCGCCATCCGGCGCCGCCACGATGCCGCGGATCTCCGGCAGGTTGGCGTCAAGAAGAACGAAGGCCTTCTGCTTGCGCTCGATCCGGTAGAGGATTCCGTTCGGCTCGGTCCCCGCCAGCAGCCGGCCCGCGGCGTCGAAGGCCAGCGCGGTGACGTGATTCTGCCCGGTCTCGTAATAGACCTCGCCCTTGCCGGCCCCGGTCACACGGAACACCTTGCCCTGGTCGCCGGTGCCCACAAACAACGCGCCGTCGGAGGCGATCTTCAGCGACCAGATGTACTTGGACCCGGGCGCGAAGTACTCCTCCGCCCGCCCCTTCTCGATCCGGTACACCTTGCCGTCCGGCGAGGTCCCGGCGTAGAGCACTCCCTTGGCGTCCACCGCCAGGGCGAACACCTCCGGCTGCTCGGCCGAAAAGACGATCTCGCTGTTGCCCTTCGCATCGATCCGGAACACCCTCCCGTGATGCCCCGTCCCGGCGTAAACCGCCCCGCCGGGCGCCGCCGCCAGCGCCCACACGGCCGGCTGGTCGGAGGAGAAGAACGTGTCCAGCGCCGGCGCCAGCCGCAGGCTCCCGTCGCGCGTCAGCGAAACGTTCTCGAACCGCCCCTTGAGGAAGTCCTGGTAAGTGTTCATCTCCCAGGCTGTGGGAGACGAAGCAAACAACCCCGCGGCCGTCAACAACAGAGTCGCAAAGCTCTTCATGGATCCTTCACTTCCACCTGGACGGTCCTGGCGCCGGAGACCACCGCGCCCAACGAGTCGATTTCCAACTCCGCCAGCTTGGAGCCGCGCCCGGAGAGCGAGCCCCCGCCGCGGCTCAACACCAGTGCGAGCGACGGCGGCGCCGAGGGCAGGTCCTCGCCCTGCACCTGGTAACCGGCATCCGGCCGCCAGACGCGCACGTAGGCCTTGGTGTTGGCGCGCAGGCCGTTCAGAATCGACAGCACCTGCCCGGCCGAGCGCGGCGGCGCGGTCAGCACCTGCCGGTATTCCGTCAGGTTCGTCGTCGTCCCATCGGCCACGGTGAAGTAGATCGGACCGTTAGGAGCGCCCGCCGGAATCGTGTAGCCGAGTCGCCGCACCTGCTCGCTCCCGTCGCCCGTCAGGCTGATCATCAGTTCCACGCGCTCGCCCGGCCGCGCCTCGCGCCGCGTCGTCCACACCTGCTCGATCTGCAACTGCTTCTTCCCGGGCAGCGACTCGATCCCCAGCGTCACGCCTTCCAGCTTCAGCGAATCGAATCCGCTCTGAAGCGCGAAAGCCAGCGGAGACGACGCTCCCAGGGCGGCCAGCAGCGGCACGTTCGCGTCGCCCGAGTACATGTTGTTCAGACGCACCGGCGCCCTCCCGTCACGGAAGCGGAACTCGCCGCGCAACACAAAGCTCGAACTCCCCATCACCCGTTCGGTGGCGTCGATGGCCGAGAAGGTCGCCACCTGCACCAGCAGCGGCGACAGCACGGCGTCGTTGACCATCCGCATCCGGTACCGCGCCGGCGCTCCTTTCCCGCCCCGCGGGGTCACGGCGATCTCCAGCGGCACGGTTCGCGCCCGCCGCCCCAACTCGCCCGCCACCGCGGTGGACCGGTCGTCGAGGATCGTGCCCATCGTCTCGCGCGCGGTCGAGATCTTGAATGAAGTCGCCAGCGACGGCAGCAGCGTCAGCACCTCCGCCCTGGCAAACGGCAGCTCCGTCGGACCGATGGACAGGAACCGGTGGCCGAAGGCGTAGAGCCGGCTCCCGTCGATGTGCGTGATCGTGCCGTCGGCCGCCACCGCCATGTCGCCTGAAAGTAGTTGCACGCTGATCATCGCCCCGGGCTGGAGGATCTTCGGATCGCCCATGCGGTCCGCGGCCGCCCCGCCCCCCGCCACGCCCTGCCGCGGCTCCAGGCCCACCGCGCGCAACTGCGGCGCGAACCGTTCTATGGTGGTGGCGGTCAACCCGGTGAAGGAGACCGGCGTGGCGATCTCCACCAGCCGCGATTCGCCGAAGGTGGCCGCCGGCGCCGCTGGCGCAATGCCCTTCAGCGGATCCCAATCCCACGGCGTGGCCGCCGTCCGTACCACCCGCGGCGAGGCCTCCGCACCGGCGCGCATCATCTCCTCGATGGGCCGGATGCCGCAGATCGGTTCCTTCGAGAACTGGAACGCCAGGGCCACGGCCCCCGCCAGCCGTCCGTCGAGGTAGACCGGGCTGCCGCTCATGCCCTGGAGCACGCCCGTGCGCTCCACCGCCGCCCCCGACAACCGGCCCAGAATGATGGCCTGCTTCGGCCCGGCGTTTTCCAGCACACCAAGGATTTCGACCTGAAACTCCTCAATGCGGCTACCCGCGAACACACTCCGCCCGCTGCCCTTCATCCCCGGCCGGACTTCCTTCAAAGGAAAGAACGAAACCTGGGCGGGGAGAACGGCGGCGGCAAGCAACCCGGAAAGCCGGAGAATCAGCCCCACGCTCCCATTCTAAACCGGGGACAGACGGGACGT
>CAYOTD010000275.1:0-6950 GCA_964406685.1 uncultured Solibacteraceae bacterium
ATATCCTGAAGGTTCACCCCGTTCTCTCCGGAAACGCGCCTTGAAAGTGGGATTTGTCAGTCTCGGCTGCCCCAAGAACCTGGTCGACACCGAGGTCATGATGGGACAGTTGACCGCCCGCGGCCACGAGCTGACGCCCCGCCCGGAGGAGGCCGAGATCATCGTCGTCAACACCTGCTCGTTCATCGATCCGGCCAAGCAGGAATCGGTCGACACGATCCTGGAGATGGCCGAGTACAAGAAGACCGGGCGGGCGCGGAAGCTCATCGTGGCCGGCTGCCTGGTGGAGCGCTACCGCGACGAGATCCGCCGGCGGATGCCGGAGGTCGATGCCGTCCTGGGAACCAACGAGGTGGCCAGCATCGCCGATGTGTGCGAGGACAGGCCGGCGCGGCGGGCCAAGGGCCTCTACCTGTATCACGACCGCACGCCGCGGGTGCGGGCCACTCCGCCCCACTACGCCTACATCAAGATCGCCGAGGGGTGCGATCACCCCTGCACGTTCTGCGTGATCCCCCAGTACCGCGGCCGCTTTCGCAGCCGGCGTCCGGAGTCGATAGCGGCAGAGGCGGCGAAGCTGTTCCGCCAGGGCGTGCGCGAGATCAACCTGATCGGCCAGGACACCACCTGTTACGGCGAGGACCTGGGCCTGCGCGACGGGCTGGCGGCGTTGCTGGAGCGGCTGGCGCGCGTCCCGGCGCCGGGGGCGCGGTGGATCCGTTTTCTGTACGCCTACCCGAACCGCGTCACGCAGAGGCTGCTGGACACCGTGGCCCGGCACGACGCGCTGGTCAAGTACATCGACGTACCGTTGCAGCACGCCGGCGCCAGCGTACTCAAGCGCATGAAGCGCGGCGGGACGGGAGACATCTTCCTGAAACTCGTCGAGCGCATCCGGCGCACCATTCCGCAGGTGGCCATCCGCACCAGCATGATCGTCGGTTTTCCGGGCGAAACGGAGGCCGATTTCGACGAGCTTTGCCGGTTCGTCGAAGCCGCGAGCTTCGATCACCTGGGCGTGTTCGGCTACTCGGACGAGGACACCAGCGCCAGCTTCCATCTCGACGGAAAAGTGAGCGCGCGGACCATCTACCAGCGGAAACGGCGCCTGATGTCGATTCAGCGGAAGATCTCCCGCGCGCGGAACCGGGCGCTGGCGGGGCGCGAGCTGCCGGTGTTGATCGAGGGGCGATCCAAGCAGTCCGAGCTGGTCTGGGAAGCGCGGCTGGCCACGCAGGCGCCCGAGATCGACGGGGTCTGCTACATCGGCGATCCGGGCGAGCGGGAACCGCGCGCGGGCGAGTTCCGCCGCCTGCGCGTCGAGAAAACGCACGATTACGACCTGGTGGGCTCGCTGGTGGAGGCGCCGGGTCCTTTTCGTATTCTGGCGGCGGGCGGGCGATGAAAGACCGGATCGCGTTCGCCATCGCCGGGTGGTTCGGCTGCGGCCACATGCCGGCGGCGCGCGGCACCTGGGGCGCGCTGGCGGCGGTGGCAATCGCCTGGCTGCTGGTGCGATGGGCCGGATTCGCTCCCTGGCACCTGGGCGTGCTGGCGGTGTTGTTTACGCCGTGCGCCGTCTGGTCGGCCGGGCGCGCGGCGCGGGCGCTGGGCAAGGACGATCCCGCCTTTGTGGTGGTGGATGAAGTAGTCGGGCAGTGGGTGGCGCTGGCCGGCGCCGCGGCCTGGAACTGGAAGAGCGTCCTGGCGGGGTTCGTACTGTTCCGCCTGTTCGACATCCGGAAGCCCACGCCGGTGCGCCAGTTGGAAGGGCTTCACGGCGGCGTGGGAATCGTGGCCGACGACCTGATGGCGGGAGTGTACGCCGCGCTTGTGTTGTGGGCGGCGGGATGGTTCAATCTGTATTAACGATGGCCTTATTGAAGAACACCGAGGGACGGCCGGAGATCGCGCGTGTGCTGCCGGAGGCGGCGATTCCGGGCGGGGAGTTCCAGATCTACGGGAAGAACTTCGTGCGCGCCGAGCGGCCGCGCGTGACGGTGGGCGATATGCCGGCGGCGGTGGTGATCGGGTCGGACACCTACGTCATCGCGCGGGTGCCGGACGGCGCGGCGGCGGGCGACCTGGTGGTGGAGAACGGGCAGAAAGCGTCGCCGGTGTGGAATTGCGAGGTCGGCGTGCAGATCGCCGATTCGGTGCACCCGGTGGCCAATCCGGCGGTGGATGCGAGCGGGAACATCTTCACGACGTTCAGCGGCTCGCGCGGGCAGAAGACGCCGGTGTCGGTGTTCAAGATCGACCTGAACTACAACATCCGCCCCTTCCTGACCGACATCATGAACGCCACCGGCCTGGCCTTCGGCCGCGACGGCGCCCTGTACGTCTCCAACCGCAACGACGGCATCGTCTACCAGGTGTCGCCGGCGGGGAACATGTCGGTTTTCGTCGAGGGGATGGGCATCGCCACCGGACTCGCTTTCGACGGCGAGGACAACCTTTACGTGGGCGACCGCTCGGGCACCATCTTCAAGATCGCGCCCAACCGGCAGATCTACGTCTTTGCGACCGTGGAAGCCTCCATCTCGGCTTATCATCTCGCCTTCGGTCCGGAAGGCGGCCTCTTCGTCACCGGTCCGACGACGTCCAGTTTCGATTCGGTCTACCGCATCTCGCCGGCCGGCGAGGTGGAGATCTACTACCGCGGGCTGGGACGGCCGCAGGGAATGGCCTTCGACGCCGAGGACCGGCTGTACGTGGCCGCCTCCCTGCGCGGGCGCAAGGGCGTGGTCCGCATCGGTCCCGATCGCAAGGCGGAGTTGTTCGCCTCCGGGCCCGGCATCGTCGGACTGGCGTTCACCCAGTCGCGTTCTTTGATCGTGGCCACCAATAGCGCGCTTTACCGGATGGATGTCGGCATCCAGGGAAGACCCCTGGTTTAGATGAACGCCGAGATCATCGCCGTCGGCTCGGAGCTGCTGACGCCCGAGCGCGTGGACACCAATTCGCTGTTCCTCACCGAGCGGCTCAACGCCCTGGGCATCGAGGTGGTTTACAAGTGCGTGGTGGGCGACGACCGCGAGCGCCTGAGGGACGCCGTGCGCCTGGCCGCCGGCCGCAGCGAGGTCGTCCTCCTCAGCGGCGGACTGGGACCGACCGAGGACGACGTGACGCGCGACGCGGTGGCGGCCGCGCTCGGCCGCGGGCTGACGTTCCGCCAGGAGATCGCCGACGGTATCGAAGCGCGCTTCCGCCGCGGCGGCCGCAAGATGGCGGAGATCAACCGGCGCCAGGCGTACGTGATCGACGGCGCCGAGGTGATGCCCAACCCCAACGGCACCGCGCCGGGGCTGTGGATCGAGTTCGACGGCCACGCGGTGGCTCTGCTTCCCGGCCCGCCGCCGGAGTTGAAGCCGATGTTCGACGACCAGTGCCGGGAGCGGCTGGAGCGCATGGTTCCGCCGCTGAAGATCCGCACGCGCTTCTACCGCGTGGCGGGCATGCCGGAATCCGACCTGGACCAGTTGATCTCGCCGGTGTACACGCGCTACACCAACCCCGTGACGACGATCCTGGCGGCGCCGGGCGATATCCAGATCCATCTGCGCGCGCGCTGCGCGGAGGAGGCCGAGGCGGAGGCGCTGCTGGCCGAGGTGGGCGGCAAGATCGAAGAACTGCTGGGCGACCGCATCTACTCGCGCGCGGGCGAGCCGCTGGAAAGGGTTGTGGGCGATATGCTGCGCGCACGGGGAGCGACGCTCGCGGTGGCGGAGAGTTGCACCGGGGGGATGCTGGCCGAGCGGCTGACCTCGGTCCCCGGAAGCTCGGAGTATTTCCTCGGCGGTTTCCTGGTGTACACGGACGCCATGAAGACGGCGCTGCTGGGAGTGAGCGCGGACCTGCTGGCGGCGCACACGGCGGTCAGCGCGGAAGCGGCCGAAGCGATGGCCGCAGGCGCGCGCGAGCGCACCGGCGCGGACTGGGCATTGTCGGTGACGGGCGTGGCGGGCCCGGGGGGAGGCAGCGAACAGACGCCCGTGGGAACGGTGTGCCTGGGACTGGCCGGAAGCGAGGCAGTGTTGTCGTTGAAGGCGCGCTTGCTGGGCGACCGCGGGCGCGTCCGCGCCCTGGCCGCGCAGACCGCGCTCGACCTGCTGCGGAAGAAGCTGGCCAAGCGCTGAGGCACACGACGGCGCCGTGAGAGCGTCTATGCATACCGAGCGTATGCTACTATATGCATGTGAGGACCACGCTCATCCTCGACGACGCGTTGATTGACAAGGCCCGCGCCTTGACCGGCATTCAGGAGAAGACCGCCATCGTCCACGCCGGCGTCGAGGCTCTCATCGCCCGCGAGAGCGCCCGCCGCCTGGCGGCGCTGGGTGGGACCCAGCCGCGGTTGAAGCCGGTCCCACGCCGCCGGCCGGGCCGCAATCGATGACCCTGGTCGACACCTCCGTCTGGATCGACCACTTCCGCCGGCGCAATGCGCGCTTGTGCTCCCTGCTGGAGGCCGCCGAGGTCGCTACGCACCCCTTCGTAATCGGGGAACTGGCCTGCGGCTCGTTCCGAAACCGCACGGAAGTCCTCGCCCTTCTGGATGCGCTCCCCAAGGTGGCCTGCGCGACGGATGCGGACGTGCGCGGCTGGATCGAATCGGGCAGGCTGTGGGGGTGCGGCATCGGCTGGAGCGACCTGCACCTTCTCGCCAGCGCGCGGCTGAGCCGCTGCCGCCTGTGGACCCTCGACGCGCGGCTGCGGCGGGTTGCCGGAACACCGGAGCGGGACTGAAGCCCTGTGCGGGCGCAAGCCCGCCCTCCCGGCGGTTAGAAGCCGCCGCGGGGGCGGTAGCCGGGGCGGGCGCGGACGCGGTATTTCCTGGCCACGTCGGAGGTGATCTCGACGGCGATCTTGCGGAAGCCTTCGTTCGGGTTGGGCTGCGGGTAGTAGGTCACCGTGTAGGAGTTGCCCAGGTCCTCGCGGATCGATTCGAAGGCCTCTACCTGCTTCTGCCAGGTCTTGGCGAAGTAGGCCTTGCCGCCGGTGCGCTGGGAGATGCGGCGGAACACGCCGGTGGAGATGGCGTCCTTGCTGGCCTCGCTGGTGGAGATGACGTAGATGGGGATGCCCTCGTCCTCGGCCACCGCGCGCACATCGTCGGGAGCCACCATGCTGGCGTTGTCGGGACCGTTGGAAAAGACGATCACCACCTTGCGGCCCGGAACCTTGGCGGCGTCGCGCAGGGTCAGCAGCAGGGCGTTGTAGAGCGCCGCGTCGTCCCCCGCCACGGCCTTGCGCAGCCCGCCGATGGCCTCCAGCCGGTCGCGCGTCAGGTCGGCGGCGCGGGACAGGTTGCGGCTGAAGGTGTAGACCGCCACCGAATCGGCGCGGTCCAGGCCGCGCACGAAGTCGGCAATGGCGTCGGAGGCGTAGACGAAGCCGCGGTACATGTAGTTGCTGGTGTCGAACAGGACGAAGACGTTGGTGCCGACGAAGGCGTCGCTGCGGACGTCGGGGCCGGGGCGGTTGTCGGTCTCGACAGAAATCAGCGGACGCGTGCTGCCGTCCTCCAGGATCTGGACCGCGGGCTTGTTGCCCTCGGCGAAAGTGGCGATCTTCTGCGTGATGCCGTCCTCGAGCAGGCGGAAGTCGCTGGGTTTGAGGCCGTTGATGTAGCGGCCCTTGCTGTCGGTCACGGTGAAGCTGAGCACCACCATGTCGACCTTGACGCGGAACACGGGGCGCTGGCCTTCCTGCGCGGCCAGGCCCGTGAGGCTCCCGGAGAACCCGAGGGCCGCAGCCACCAGACCCAGTCTTCGCATCATCATCATTTCTCCCCCTAGTTCAACGATGCCTTCTGCTGCTCGGCCATCTGCTTGCGGAGACGCGCCCTTTCGTCGTCGCCCACCAGGCGCAGGGAACGCAGCAGGGCCGGCCAATCCTCCAGGTGCGTGGCGAAAATGCGCTCCACCGTCTTGCGGGTCCAATCGGGAATCAGCAGGTTGAGCTGGCCGGGGCTCAGGTGCAGCTCATCGGCGAGGGCGGCGTAGTAGAGGATGCTCGACTCCCAGCTTTCGGCCATAATCCGGCTGGAGAAACCCATCAGCGTGGGGAAGGTTCTCAGGTTCAGCAACTCGGGACGGTAGCTGTTCGCCAGGGTCGGCTTGGGCGTGCCGAAGGCGCGCGAGATGGCGCGGTAGTTGATCCGCGCCGGGTCCGCGGCCATCAGCTCACGGCAGGCCAGAGCGAGGGGATGGCGCGAATCCGGCTCGGCCGCCAACGCTTCGGAAGCCACCACGAACAACTCCGAAGGCGTGACGTTGTCCAGCGCGGCGCGAACGCGGCCCTCGGCCAGCAGGCCGGCCACGCGGCGCACACGCGCCGGCGGGGCCTGGCGCTCCAGCGCCGCCAGCACCGCTTCCCGGCGCTTGGCGTCCAGCACGCTTTCCGCCAGCAGCGTCTCCCCATAGTTGACGTGCAGGCCGACGAAATGGATCTGCTGCGGGGTTACCCGCCACCAGCGCGGCACTTTGGCGCTCTGGATCATCTGCGGCACCAGGTCACCCCAGATCAACGCCTGCTCGCGCGAGGGAACCAGGAAATTCTGCTCGGCTTCGGCCAGGGCATAGGGCAGCCCGGCGAGGGATCCCACCAGGCGGCCGCCGGCGTTGGAAGGCCAGCCGGTGCCGAACACTTCCGTGTTGCGCCAGGTCTGCGGCGAGCCCTGCACCCCGATGAAGTCATGACTGCGCACGAACAGCGGGTTGGTCAGCAGCACCTGGGCGCCCGGCGGCGCGTAGTGCACGTAGTTCAATCCCACCAAGGTGTCGCGCAGCACCGGCGCCAGCAAGCCGCGGATGTCTTTCAGCTTCTCCGGATCGCCGGCGGCCCGCTCCACGGCCGCGCGCAGATTCAGCTTGCGCTGGGCGTCGATGTGGCGCTCGGTCCAGTAGCCGAAAGCGAAGGAGTTCCGCTCCACCGCGGTCAAGCCG
>CAYOTD010000276.1:0-5920 GCA_964406685.1 uncultured Solibacteraceae bacterium
GCCCAGTCTTTTCAATACGACTCACCGGCCGCGTGGGCTAATTTGCACAGCAGTGTCCGATCACAGACGCTCAGGCGCAGGACGTAGCCCCCCGGCCTCATGCCCGTAGTGTCCAGGACCCACGTTCCATCGATGCCGGTGGTGCCGGCGGAGGGGAACTCAATGTTCGCCGGCGCCGTGACCACCCTCACATTGTCGGGGGCCGAGGGGATCACCTCGATCTTCGCGGTGCTGTAGTGCTGGAAAGACGTCTCCGCCGAGTGCGCGCCCGGATCGTGCGCCGAGAAAGTGCCGCTGAGGATCTCTCCGGCCCTGATCCTGCCGGTCGGGCTGGTGAGCGCGACGCGGGCGGTGGGCGGAGTGTTGTCAACCCGCACCTTCACCACCTGGCTGCCGGCAAACACTTCGGGCGGGCTGACGGCCGGGTTCTTGACCATGATGCGGATCTTCCAGAGACCTTCCTCGCCCGCGTTTGTCTCCCAGTGCCCCAGGACATCCGACGCCAGGAGACGATGCTCGGGAAGGGTCAGATCCTTGATGTAGGGATACCAGCCCGGACCGAGGCCGTCACCGTCGTCGGCCGGGGCAAGGATCAGGTCGCAGAGAAACTGGCCGGGAGAGCACGTCGCCGGGACACCGCCCACCAACTTCGCTTTCCGGACTCTGATCCGGTTGGTGAGCGGCTGCCAGTCCTCGGTTCCGTCCGGGGCGACCTCGATGCGGTACTTGAGGGGAGGGACACCTCCGCCGAGTGAGTCCGGCGGGTCGCCGACGCGGCCGGTGATGGTGACGCGGTGGCCGAAGGGGGATTGGTTCACCGAAGCGGCGGCGATCTGAAGACTGCCGGTGGCCAGGCCCGTGACGGGGTCGATGTCGTTCACCGCCACCCCGCCCACGGTCTCGATCAGCGGGACCCGGCCCGTCAGCGGGCCCGGCCGCAACTGGATGCTGCATTCCATGCGGTTGCCCCAGACGGGAAGGAAGTCGGGATCGCCGGATGGCGGCGGCGCCTCCCAGGACAGGATTGCGCGCAGCCGGACCACGCGCGCCCCGGCGGCGCACGGAACCATGCGGCCAGTCAGGTTGGCCTTCAGGAAGACGGCGAACTGGATGCCCTCCGTGCCGTTGCGAGCCAAGTCGAGCACCTCCACTGTGGAGGCGCCCATGTATGTGAAACCGGCGCCGTCGCCGAAGTCGATCCAAAACACTACGTGTTCGGTGGAACCCTCCCGGCCCAACGGACCCGCGTAGCCGCGGCTCCTCTTCACCGTCAGCACCGCTTCCAGCATGTCCCGGTCCGGGTTCAGGCCCACGCATTCCAGTTCCTCGTAGGTGGTGTCGCTCTGGGGAGAGGCGATATGATCCCGCAGGTCGCTCCACTCCGCCGAACTGAGATCGAGCGCGGTCTGGGGGTCCACTCCGGCCTGGAAAAATCCCTGTTCTGCCGGCGCCGACAGCAGCCGGAGCGCCTCCGGGTAGGCGAAGCGCCGGGCCGGAACCGCGCTCTTGTACAGCCGCCGCTTCTGGCCGGCGCTGAGGGACAACTCGGCGGGGGTTGCCAGTTGTGCGGCGGGTTGGATGGAGTCGATCAGAGGCTGGATCGCCGCCGGCAGGTGCACATTCGCCAGTTCCAGTTCCTTGAGCAGGTCGGCGAAGACAAACAACCGCCGCGGCCGGACCCACACCCGCGCGTCCAGACGATTGCCGCGGAGAGGAATGAAATCGGGCCGGCCGGCCGGCGGCGGGTCGTTCCAGGACAGGATCGCACGCACGCGTAGGGTGCTCTCGCTGAAGCAGAACCGGCGCTGCGGCTCGAAGTCCACGTAGACGGCGTAGCTCAGCGGTTTCGGTCCGGGAATATCGTGGACGCGAACACTCGCGGCTCCCACATCGTGCAGCACGCCGTCTCCGTGCAGGTCGACGTAGAAACGGACGTGCTCGCGCGAGCCGGCGCCGGCGATACCGCCCAGGTATCCGCTGTCCCTCTTCACGCGGACGACGGCTTCCAGACGGTCAAAGGCGGGCTCAAGTCCCAGGCCGGCCAGTTCCTCGTAGGTTGTGTCGCCCGCCTCCTTCGAGGCGGAGGGCACGGCGCTGGCGTCCAAGTTGCCGTTCATCTCTCCCTGTTTGCGGTCGCCTCTTAGCTTTCCAGTGACGTGGAGTGAGCGGCCGTTTCACCGGCCTGGGGAGAGAAGGCAATGCCCCGTACTCCCGCGAGGAACCGTTAGATGTAACTTGCACCTAGCAGGAGGATCTGATAGTCTGGATTCGTGTTTACGAACGGAAAACCCGTTCGGCTGCCGGCCTGTGCGATCGAGATGAGCCGGCGGGGGTGGCTACGAAGGGTGGGCTTGATGGAGGCGGCGGCTGGCGTGCTCCAGGCGGAAGCGCGCATCCCCCGGCGCAGCCCTGCGGCGGGCGCAAAGAGCCAGCCTCTGGAAGTGAAAACCATCGACGGCGCCGCCATCCAGGTTCACAGACAAGCGGGGAAGGTCGTCCTGGTCGACTTCATGACCACGACGTGCCCGAGCTGCAAACAGGCGTCGGTCGGGATTCAAGCGGTGTATCGGGAGTTGGGCGGCAAGGGCTTCCAACCGGTGATGGTTGCCATCGACGCGCCGCCTCCAGGGATGTTGCCCTTCTACCGGAACCTGTATGGGCTGACATTTCCGGTTGGGGCGCTGGCGCGGGAAGAGGTTCTCCGGTTTCTCGAACATCCTGCCGACAAGCCCATGCTCGTGCCGACGCTGGTCTTGCTGGACAAGCGGGGCCGGGTTTCCGCAAAGCATATCGGGTGGATCGGGGAGAAGGTGCTTCGATCCGCCGTTGAAAAGCTCCTGGACGAGAAGATGTGACAGTTGGAGGCTGCCATGAAGAAAGCGATTTGGGCGATACCGGCGGTGCTTCTGGCCCTTGCCGTGGCGCAGACCGTGCCGCGGAACCAGCCGGCTTCCGAGCCGCAGCAACAGGCGCAATCCGCCCAGCCCCAGGCCCAGGCGGCTCCGCCGGCTCCAGCGCAGTTCTACGGGCGAGGCAGAGGCGGGCTGCCGTGGGCCTGGAATGATCGGGACAGGGATGGCATCTGCGACCTGACTGGACGTCCCGTGGGCCAACGGCCCCTCGGCTGGGGCGGTGGCGCAGCCGCCTGGGGCGGTGGCGGCCGGGGCCGCGGTGCCGGGGCTTGGGGAGGCGGCTGGGGCCGCGGCCGCGGTTTTGCCGCCCGGGGCGGCGGCTGGGGCCGCTGGTGGGGACCGGGATATCCCATGCAGGCGGCGCCGGCTCAGCCGCCCGCATCCTCCGCGCCCACACAACCCAAGCAGTAGACACCCGCGGTACGGCTATACTGGATAGCGCGAGGGAACCATGGCCGAAGAACTGAGTTCCGGATGCGCGCGTCCGACCGGCGGCCCGGTGGGCGAGGCGGTTGCGCCTGAAAACGCGCTGCAAAGTGAAGAACGCAAGGAGGAATCCCAAATGGTCCTGATCGGGAGAAAGGCTCCGGATTTTTCCGCGCCCGCTTATCACAAAGGCAAGTTCGTCAACGTGAAGCTCTCCGAGTACCTGGGCAAGTGGGTGCTGCTCTGCTTCTACCCGGGCGACTTCACCTTCGTTTGAAGCACCGAGATCTCGGCGGTCGCCGAGAAATACTCCCTCTTCCAGGAGCTGGGTGTGGAAGTTCTGTCGGTGAGTGTCGACAGCATGTTCGTTCACAAGATGTGGAACGAGGAAGAGCTTTCCAAGATGGTGGCGGGCGGCGTCCCGTTCCCGATGCTGTCGGACTCGGGGGGCAAGGTTGGGAAGGTTTTCGGGATCTACGATGAAGAGGCCGGAGTGGAGACGCGCGGCCGGTTCCTCATCGATCCGGATGGCGTGATCCAGGCCTACGAGGTGCTGACTCCGCCGGTGGGCCGCAACGTCGCCGAATCGATCCGGCAGGTGCAGGCCTTCCAGCTCGTGCGCGAATCCAAGGGCACGCAGGCCACTCCTTCCGGCTGGCGTCCCGGCAAGCCTACGCTCAAGCCGGGCCCGGACCTGGTGGGCAAAGTCTGGAAGGAATGGAAGACAAGCATGGCGTTTGACTGACCCGGGTATGCCGCCCGATCAGCCGGCGGCGAGGGTGCCCGCCTACTTGAGCGGGGGAAGACGTCCTTCCTGGTAGGCGCGCAACGCCTGCGCCACAGTGCCGCCCGAGACTTCGTAGATCTTGACGCCGGCCCCGGTAAGGGCGCGGTGCGCGTTCGTGCCGCAGTAGCCCGTGATCACGACCTTGACGCCGCGGTCCACCAGCAGCTTCGCCGCTTCCCGTCCGGCGCCGGATGGATTTCCGGCGGCTTGGGCGTTGTCCACCGATTGCCAGGCGCGCGTGGCGGGATCGTAGATCATGAACCATGGCGCGCGGGCGAAGCGGTATTCGACGTTGCTCTCCGGCTTCGGGCCGGACGACGAGACGGCGATTTTGGGGTCCGTTGCCGCGGCCAACATCAGGAGAAGAAAGGCTAGAGGCATAGGTGTTAGTTACACTGAAACCATACTCTTCTCCGTGGCCGGTGTCAACGCCGCGCTTCGGCCCCTTATTCGGCGCGTAGCGAATCCACGGGGTTGGCGGCGGAAGCCTTGAGGGCGGGAATCGTGCCGAAGGCCAGCCCGATGGCCGCCGGGCAAAAAACCGCCAGCAGAAGCGATTCGGGCGCGACCACCGCCTCCCACGATCCGAAGTACGCAACGACGGGGACGGCGGCGATGCCCAGGATCGCGCCCGCCACCCCGCCGGTCAGGCTCAACATCGTCGATTCCAGCAGGAACTGAAAGAGAATGTCCGACCGCCGGGCGCCCAAGGCCCGCCGCAGGCCGATCTCCCGGAACCGCTCGCGCACCGACATCAGCATCACCGCCAGAATACCGACGCCGCCCACCGCCAGAGACAGCGACGCCACGCCGACCGTCAGCCAGGTAAACGTGCTCTGGGTTTCGCGCTGTGTGCGCAGCAGTTCGGCCTGGTTCAGAATCGTGAAGTCGTCCGCTTTGCTTTCGCGCAGGCGGTGCCGTTCGCGGAGGATCTGCCGGGCCTGTTCGACGCACTCCTCCATGCGCTGCTCCGAGCGGGCCTGAACGTAGATGTTGTTCACGTAGATCACGTTGAACACGCGCCGCAGGGCGGTGCGCAGCGGGATGAGAATCTGATCGTCCTGGTCGGCGCCGCTCAAATCCACGCCGGCCGGCCGCAGAGTTCCGATCACCTCAAACGGCACCTTGCCGACCCGGATCCCCTGTCCGATGGGGTCCTGCCCTCCGAACAGGTCCCGTACCACCGTCTGTCCGATCACGGCCACCCGCCGCGAGGCCCGGTCGTCCTGCTCGTCGAACAACTCTCCCCTCTCGATCTGGAGGTTGCGGATGGGGAGGAAGCCGGGTACCGTGCCCACCACGTTGGTCAGAAGGCTGACTTCTTCGAACTTCACCGCCAGTTTCTTCGACTGCACCGCGGCGACCCGGACGGCCAGCGGGCCCAGCCGTTCCTGGAGAGCCGTGGCGTCGGCGGGCGCCAGGGTCGTCACCAGCGCCGTCTGCCGCTCGCGCCCGGCCATCACCACCACCTTGCCGGCGGTGATCGAGATCAGGTTCGTTCCCATGCGGCGGATTCCTTCGACCACCTTGCGCTCGGAGCCTCTTCCCACGGCGGCCATCACGGTCACCGTGGCGATTCCCACTACGATTCCGAGAAGCGAGAGGATCGTGCGGAGTCTGTGCGCCCACAGCGTTCCGGCGGAGACCTTCAGGCCGCGCGTCCAGTTCATCGGCGGCTACCGCAGCGCCTCGACGGGATGCAAGCCGGCCGCCCGGCGCGCGGGAAGCAGGCCGAACACCACGCCGACTACCACCGACAGCACGGCGGCCCAGAGGGCGGGTTCCCAACTCAGCT
>CAYOTD010000276.1:5930-6935 GCA_964406685.1 uncultured Solibacteraceae bacterium
CCGATGCCGACGCCGGCGCCCAGCAGGACTCCGACCAGACCGCCGCTGAGAGTCAGCATCAGGGATTCGAACAGGAACTGCGCCAGCAGGTCCCGCCGGCGGCCTCCGACGGCGCGGCGCAGTCCGATCTCGCGCTTCCGCTCGGTGACCGAGAGCAGCATCAGGTTCATCAACACGATTCCGCCCACCACCAGCGACAGCGCCGTGACCGCCAGCAACACCTTGTTCAGCGTACCGGCCACGAGCTGGCTGATGCCCGCGATGATGTCCGGCGTCACCACCCGGAAGTCGTCCACCTCCGGCGGGCGGATCTGATGGCGCTCGCGGAGCAGCGCGCGGATTTCGGCGGCGACGCGGCGCACCTCGCCTGTGCCGGTGGTGGTGATACGGACATGGGTGAGTCCCACGGTGTTGAAGGTGCGCCGCATGGCCGTGGTGATGGGGATGATGACGCGATCGTCCATGTCCCCGCCGGAGGGAGTGACTCCCCGGAGGGCGAGCACTCCCTTCACCCGGAAATTCGCGTTCCCGAGCCGGATCGTCTCGCCTACCGGGTGGCCGTCCGGAAACAGCTCCCGGGCCACCGTCTGGCCGAGGACCACCACCCGGGACATGCTCTGCACGTCCTCTTCGCCGAAGAAATCGCCACTCTCGACGTTCCATTCCCAGGACTCGACGAAATTCGTGCCCGCCCCGATGACCGTGGCATCCGTCGAACGGTCCCGGTAAACCAGCGGAACCCGCGGCCGCATCGCCTGCGGGCAGACCATCCGGACACCGCGGATCTGCGTTTCCACGGCCCGGGCGTCGTCCATGGTCAGGGTGATCACTCGCGGATCGGGGCCGGGCAGGTCCTTTCCTCCGCCGGCGAACAGCATCACCGTGGTGGGGCCGAAGGCCTGCACCCGTTCCATCACTTTGCGATTCGCGCCCTTCGCCATTCCGACTACGACCGTGAGCGCGGCGATGCCGATTACGATCCACATTGCCTGCAGTTTTACATAG
>CAYOTD010000277.1:0-6934 GCA_964406685.1 uncultured Solibacteraceae bacterium
TCTACTCGAAGATCACGGCGCGCTGGAGCCGGAAACGTGGCCGCTGACGACGAGTTGCTGGCGGCGATCCAGACGGTGCGCGACCGCGTGCGCGCGCGCTACCCGTCCACGGCGGCGGCCTCCAACGTCGCGCTCGCCGACCTGATGCCGGTGGTGCACGCGCGCGACGCGGCCGAAGCCAAGGTGGCGGCCATCGGGAGCGTCAACCCGCGCCCGCCGGGGCTGGTGAACGGCGCGGTGCAGGCGGTGAAGAAGCTGGTCGCGCGCGCGCTCGACTGGCACGTGCGGGAGCAGGTGGAGTTCAACCGCGCGGCGATGGAGTGCGTGGAGGCGCTGCTGGGAGCGCTGAACGACGTCAACCGCTCGATGGCGGCGATGGGGGCGGAGTTCACGGCGCGGCAGGACGAGCTGCGGCGGCAACTGGAGGAGGCGCGGGTGGAGGCGCAGGAGATGCGCGATGCGCGGGCGCACTGGGCCGCCTGGCGGGTGGAGTGGGAGGGGAAGCTGTCCACCAACGAAATCCAGTTCCTGCGCGCCACGGCCGATCTCCAGGCAGCCTTCCAGCACCGCGCCTCGCTGATGGAGGCGAATTTCCGCGACCTGACACGAGCGCAGCACGGCGAGTTCACCACGGCGCTGGAGCGCGCCGGCATCGACATCCAGAAGCGTCTTTGGGACGACCTGGAGAAGATCCGCACGGCGTATGAGCGGCTGATCCACGAGGAGCTGCGCGTGGTCCGCCAGCGCGGCCTGGCGGCGGGAGTTGCGCCGGGGCCGGCGGCGCCGCGCCCGGCCGAGGGCGCGCCGGAGATCGACTGGCTGCGCTTCGCCGCGCGGTTCCGGGGCTCGGAGGAGCGTATCCGCGAGTTGCAGCGCTTCTATGTGCCGTTCTTCGCCGGCGCCGGAGAGGTGCTGGATCTGGGCTGCGGGCGGGGCGAATTTCTGGAAGTCATGCGGGAGGCTGGGATTCCGGCGCGCGGCGTCGATCTCAGCGGGGAGGCGGTCGGGATCTGCCGCGGGAAAGGGCTCGAAGCGGTTCAGGCCGACCTGTTCGAGCACCTGGCGGCGCAGGCCGATTCCGCTCTCGGGGGCATCTTCTGCGGGCAGGTGGTGGAACATCTGCCGCCCGAACGGCTGCCGGAGATGATCCGCCTGGCGGCGGCCAAGCTGGCGCGCGGGGGCGTGCTGGCGATCGAGACTCCGAATCCGGAGTGCCTGGCGATCTTCGCCACGCACTTCTTTCTCGACCCGACGCACACGCGGCCCGTGCCGGCGCCGCTGCTGGTTTTCTATCTGGAGGAGTCCGGTTTCGGGCGGATCGCCGTTCACCGGCTCAGCCCGGCGAGCGATTCTCTGCCGGCGCTGGGCCAACTTCCAGAGGAGCTTCGCGAGGCTCTCTTCGGCGGGCTGGACTACGCCGCCGTCGCCCGCCGGCTGTGACGGATTCGCCGGCCGGCGGCGAAGGCCAACAGGCCGCCGAGGGCCAGGACCGCCGTGGCGGGCTCGGGCACGCTATCCTGGACGCTGCCCACGGTCAGGTTGTTGACCGTCACCCACGCATCCTCCGTAGCGTTCACGCTCACCTCAAGCGAGGCGATGGTTACGCCCGCAGTGGTCGTGAAGGCGGCGAACGTCCCCGAATTCGCATTTACCAGCGTCACGACAGTCCCGTCGCTGAGCGTCAGAATCGTCGTGCCCGTGATTGTGGCGAATGTCTGGTCCGTGAGCCAGAAGTTGCCGCCCACGGCGGTAACGTTCCCACTGGAGAACGCGAAAATGATCGAGTACAGAGTGGTATTCGTCGACATCGCCACGTCCCCGCCTCCCAAATCCTGGTTGTAGAACGCTCCGCCGGAGGAGGCTGTGTAGGCATAGGCACCCGAGGAGAAATTCAGCGGTCCGCCAATTTCCTCGCCCGTGGCGAGCGAGTCAAACGACTCCAGGTAGTAGTCCGGGCCGATGACCGCAAAGAAGTCGGTGGCGGAGGAGTAAGTGGTGGCGGCCGAAGCGGGCGTCACAGCGAACGCCAGCAGACAGAGAAGACACGCGAGTTCCTTCCGTGACAAACGCATGGTGTGTCCATTATAGCGGCCGGAATGGCCCAGGGCACACGCTTTCCGCCTGAATCTGATTTCTGAGACGCCCCTTGAAAGTACCATGAGTTCTAGGATGAACCCACGGCGACTGAGGGGCTATCTCAGTGGGTTGTCTAGGATCACCTAGTACTTCCATGCAATAGCGCGCGGGATCGCAGACAGCTACCCTGTGAGGAAGGAATCGTGTAATGGTCGATTTGGAGGAGCGGCCCAGGGTGTCTCTGCCCTGGTGGACCTGGCTGTCGTTCCTGATACCGGTGGCGTTTCTGGCGCTGAGCGGGTGGATGCTCATCGTGGCCCAGAACTCGCGGCGGCAGGATGCCGGCCGGGCACTGGCGGCGGGAAGACTGGAGCAACTCGAGCGGGCGCTGGTCCAGTTGCAGCGCGGCAGCATCGTGTTGTGGCGTTCGCCGGTGGCGTCCGATTCGGTCCAGCGCTGGCGGGCGCTGTACCGGGACTACCGCAGCCAGGTGAAACAGATTGACGGGAGCGATCCAGCCATCCGCGAGGTGATGGATTACCTGATGCGGGTGTATGCCGCGGTGGGGCGCAGCGAGCAGATCCGGCTGCAACTGCTGAGCAACACGGCGCCGGAGGCGGAAGCGCGGGTACTGGAGAGCGAGTTCCGCTCGAAGCTGGACGTGGCGCTGGCCGAGGTGAGGGCGGCGGCGGCGAGGCTCCAGGTGGACCGCGGCTCGGCCGACGACCTGCCCGCGTGGATCGGTTTCGCGCTCGCAGGGGCGGGATTGGCCGTGATCCTGGGCCTGGTCCTGTTTCTGCTCGGCCGCCAGAGCGCGCGGCTGACGAACACCGAAGTGGACGCCGCCGCGGTTCTGGCGGAAGCCCAAGGGTTGCAGGGGCGGTACCAGTCGATTCTGAATGCCGCGCCGGACGCATTCCTGCTGGCCGGAGAGAGCGGCGCGATCGAGGCGGCGAACGCGGGCGCGCAGATCCTGACCGGCTACCCGGTGGCGGAATTGCTGGGGCAGCCGTTGACCACGCTGTTCCCGTCGCTGAACGGCGGCGTGGGGGCGACGGAGCCGGCCGGGCAAGCGGCTTGGGTGGAAGTGGAGATCCGCCGCCGGGACGGGGCCAGCCAGAGCCTGGACGCCTGCTTCCGCAGGACGCCGGCGGAAAGCGCGCCGGGGACGCTGGTGCTGCTGCGTGCGGCGGGCAAGGGGCGGCTGGAGACGCAGCTTCGCAGCCAGCGGGACTTCCTGAACTCGGTGCTGGAAACCGCGGACGTGATGCTGGCGGTGCTGGATGAGCGCGGGCGGATCACCAGCATCAACGGCGCGCTGGAACGCAAGACCGGCCTGACGCCGGCGCAGGTGAAAGGCCAGTTGTTCCAGACCGTCTTCGCGCTGGAGCCGATCGCCGGCAGGCCGATGCGCTTCCCCGCCCCGAGCGGACTGTGCTGGGTGAGGCGGGAAGAGGAACGGCGGCGGATCCTGTGGCACGGCACGGACCTGTTGGGGCGTGGCGGGGCGATCAAGAGCGTGGTGGTGCTGGGCGTCGATCTCACCGAGTTCCTGCCCGCGCTGGCGGCCTCCGCCCCAACAACCGCTGAAGCAGAGGCCAAGGAGCGCGGCCTGCTGGCCGCCAGAGTGGCGCAGACGCTGAGCGATTCCCTCACCGCCATTACCGGCTACGCCGAACTGCTGCTGGAGGCGCCGGTATCCGGGGAGGCCATGCGGGCCGATCTGAAAGAGATCCTGGCCGCCGGCCAGCGCGCCGTGACAGTGACGCACCGCATGCTTTCCTTTGCACAACGCGACATCCTGCGGCCGCAGGCGGTCGACCTCAACCAGCGGATCGAGGCCATGCGGTACCGGCTGCTCGAGGCGGCGGGCAAGGGTGTGGCGGTGAGAACCGATTTCGACCGGAGCCTGGGGCGGGTGACGATCGATCCGGCGAGTTTCGACGAACTGCTGCTGATTCTGGTGCGCAACGCGGGCGAGGCGATGCCGCAAGGCGGAGAGGTAACCATCCGGACCACCAGCGCTCACTCCAGCGAGGGAGCGGCCTGGGTGGCGGTGGCGGTTCTGGATACGGGCACGGGAATCGCGCCCGAGACGCAGAAGCGCCTGTTCGAGCCGTTCTTCACCACGAAGGATCCGAGAAAAGCCCTGGGCCTGGGCCTGGCGGCGGCCCAGGGCATTGTCCGGCAGGCGGGCGGCCGCATGCGCATCGACAGCGCGCCCGGCGCCGGGACCACGGTCTCGGTTCTGTTGCCGGTGGCGGCGGCGTCGCGGACCACGCCGGCCATCGCCGGGGCGGCAAACCGTCAGGCGTAACTGCCGCCGGCCATCTGGTTCTTCGGGCCGCGTTCGCGCGTGGTCTGCTCGAGGTAGCCGCTGGCGCGGAAGGCGGCCAGCGGATCGGGGTTCAGGCCCTTGGACTTCCGCCAGTCGGCCAGCAGCGGCCGCACATCCTCGGCGAAAGCGGACTTCAGGCACTCTTCGGCGTCGATCAGCTCGCACTTGTTCTGGAAGCCGGCCAGAGCGGGGCGATCGACGAGGGCCGCCTTGGCGTACATGGTCTGGGCCATGATGGCGGTCTGGATCATCTCCTCGATCTTGTTCTTCAGGTTGTGGCTCTGATCGACCATGTAAGCCAGGTCGGCCTTCTTGCCGGTCTCCCACTCGAAGAACTGGATCTCGTGGAAGATGCGGAAGACCTGGTAGGGATCGATGCAGCCCAGCGTCAGGTCGTCGTCGGCGTAGCGGCGGTCGTTAAAGTGGAAGCCGCCGAGCATGTCCTCGCTCAACAGCCAGGCCACGATCTGCTCGATGTTCTGCGCCTGATAGTGGTGGCCGGTGTCGACCAGCACGCGGCTCTTGGGACCGGCGGCCTTAGCCAGCAGCAGAGCCATGCCCCAGTCGGCGATGTCGGTGTGATAGAAAGCGGGCTCGAAGGGCTTATATTCCACCAGCAGGCGCTGGCCGTCCTTCAGCCGGTCGTGCGCGGTCTTCAGGCCCTCGGCGAACAGGCGCTTGCGCTCGCGGATGTTGGACTGGCCGGGATAGCTGGAGCCGTCGGCGAACCACAGCGAGATGTCCCGGCTGTGGGTGGCGAACGAGATCTCGATGGAATCCAGGATGTGGGAGAGGGCGGCGCCGCGCGCGGCGGCATCGGGGTTGCCGAGCGAGCCGTACTTGTAGATCTGGTCCTGGAACACGTTGGGGTTGATGGCGCCGACGCGGACGCCGTATTTCGCGGCCATCGCCTCCACCTCGGCGGCGCTGGCCTTGCCCTGGGGGAAGTCCCAGAGCACGTGCACGGCTACCGACGGGCAGCAACCGGTAAACTTGTGGACCTGTCCGGCGTCGCTGAGCTTCTCTTCGATGCTGGTGGCCGCCGAGGCCTGGATGAACTTTCCAAAACGGGTGCCGGTATTGGCGAATCCCCAGGACGGGGTCTCGATGTTGAACGAGTCCAACGCCTTCCAGACCGCCGCTTCCTGCTGCTTACTTAACATCGCTTCCTCCTGAAGTGAGATTGTCTCTTTCGTGATGGGTGGGCGTCAACCCGCGGAGACGCCGGGCCGAAGCCCGGCGGCGGCCTGAAAGGCCGGCCCCACTGTTTTGCCACTATTGCGAGGGGGTTGGGTTGTAGACGGGGAACGTTATGATGTTGCTTACGTAAACGTCCTGGGCGATGGTGGCCTGGGTGTATGGGTTGGTGGGGAGGCTGGAGTTCAGCTCCAGGTGCACCTCGTAGATCCCGATGGTTCCCGGCTTCAGGCCGCAGAGCAGGATGTTGGCCGTCTTGCCGCCGGCCATCCCCGAGACGAATTCGGCCGGCTTGTTCAGCGCCGGGCCGGTATACTGCTGTCCGGTGACGATGGCGAGGCGGGCCTCTTCGGGTTCGACGAGGCCGAGGCCGGTGGCGTAAACCACCACGGTCTCGCCCGGCAGGGCGGGGTTCTCCGGCGTCACGCGGCTGTAGGCGACGTTGGCGCAGCACAGGTTCGAGGAGATGGCCGTCAGAATCACCTGGGCGCTTTCCCCGGCCGAGGCGCTGTAGGCGATGCCGTTGCCCTCGGGTCCCTCGACGCGCGCGCGCAGGCGGATGCGGTTCCACAGCCCCGCCTTATAGGCTTCCACCACCGGGTCCTGGTTAATCAACTCGATCAGCTTCTCCTGGATGCTGTCCAGCGTGTCGCCGGAGACGACGGTGTAGCTGTACTTCCGGTCCTGGATGGTGACGGTGGCGACGTCGCCGGCGGTTGCCGAGCCGTCCACCGAAACCGTTCCGTGGGCATGAGAGGAGGAGTGCATCACAATGCCGACGCGCGGATCGGCGCCATCCTCGGCGAAAATGCCCGGGTTCTGGCTGATGATGGGGACGGCCGTGGGAGTGGTCACCTTGACGGTGCCATCCTGACGGACGGAGCGCACCCAGGCGTTGATGCTGGTGGCGTCAAGAACGTGGAAGGGAATCTGAGCATGGATCTCGGTGGGCGAGACATAGAGCAGGGGAGCGCGGATGCCGTCGAAGTAAACCTGGGTATTGCCCAGTTCCTTGGGCAGTTCGAAGGCGTCGGGGTCCGCCGAAGCGGTCTGGTCGGTGAGGTCGTCGGCGAAGATGGTCACCAGGGAACCGGGCGCGATCGACGTGCCGCCGGTGGTGGCCGTGATGGTAGCGTCGTCGGAGGTCGTCGTCGAGTAGTCGATCTCGTTGCCGAGAACACCCGGCAGCCGGGAAGTGAGAATGACGGTCGCGGTCGCGTTGTTCGGCAGGGCGAGGACGAAGGGATCGCCGCTGCCGGCGTTGATCAGGTCCACCAGGGCGGTCATCACCTTGAGAAGCGAGTCATCTTTGAGGACCTTGTG
>CAYOTD010000278.1:0-6930 GCA_964406685.1 uncultured Solibacteraceae bacterium
CGGCGCCGGGCTACTTTTTGAAGAGGCTGTCGAAGGCGGCGCGCGCCTCGTCGGGTTTGCGCGGCTCGACCACGCGTTGCGCCACCACGGCCGCCGCGGAGGCCGGGGTCACGTCGCGGGCCACGGTCACGCGGGGCGAGAACAGCTCGCACTGGTTGGCGCCGTCCTTCACGGCGATGCGCGCCGGGATCGGTTTCAAACACTGGAACCGGGTGGAAGGCTCGAAATGCGTGCATTGCTTGCAGCAGTGCAGCGCCGCTCCGCACTTGGGGCAGGTTCCCCTGAAATCCACTCCGCTCGGGAGCGTCACGGAACAGCTATAACAGCGCGACGCCACCACCGTCTGGACCAACCGGGGAAGGCGTGGACCGGTCACATCGAGGGGAGGCCGCGGCCCCGGCTGCCGGGGACGTTCCTCTCTTCCGCCTTCCGCAGGCGCGTTGCCGCTCTCCATGTAGCCTCGTTGTCTGTACTTGCGATCTGCATCCATGGTGGTGTGAACTACTCCTCGGAGCTTCGGTTGCTTCTCTGGGCGAGTGGCCAGGCTCTCCCGGCCTCCGGCGCTGGCCGCAACCCCCAACCCGGACCAGACCCCGACTAGACTTGTGGCCGCATCCGGGGGGTTTTGTGAGTCGTTGCGAGAGCGTTCGGTTCGGTTCCGGCCCTGGCCGCGAACCGTATCAAGTTCCTATGTACCACGGATTCCGCTCGGAATCCAACAATATTTTCGCTTAAGGCGAATGAGGGGCGAAACTGGGGTTCTCACCCGTGCTCAACTCCATTTTATCAATGCGTTACAAGGCCGGGTTAACGGGTCGTCGGCGTGATTGGGACTGATCCGCAGAGAATATCCCAGCCGGCCGGTGTGCGAAGGCACCGAGTCCTTGGCGAAGACGTAGGCTTCTCCCTGCTGGCCCACCACCGGCAGGACCAGCACTTCGGTCTGTTCGAGCTGGCCATTGACGCCGATGCGACCGACCACCGCCTCCACCCGCACGTCGTCGGGCTGCAACCCGGCCAGATCGGCCACCGTGCGCAGGGGCAAAGCCTGCCCGCTCAACAGCGCCCCGTCCAGATCGGGACCGATCTCGACGAACCGCACCCGGTCCCACGCCCGTTCGACGCCCGACTTCCATCTCGCCCGTTCCCGCACGCTGGCGAACCCGCTTTGGCGGATCGCATGGTAGGCGGCGTGGGAAGGCTCGTAAAGCTGCTTCAGGTACTCGTCGATCATGCGCAGCGAGTTGAACCGCGGGCTCAGGTTCACCAGCGACTGGCGCATCCGGCGGACCCAATCCACCGGCACGCCCTCCTCGCGATCGCTGTAGTACAGCGGCACGATCTCGTTCTCCAGCAGCGAGTAGATGGCGCTGGCGTGGATCTCGTCCTGGTCCTCCGAGTAGGGCTCACGGTCGCCGATGGCCCAGCCGCCGGACTCTTCGTAGGCTTCGTCGAACCAGCCGTCCAGGATGCTCAGGTTGAGCACGCCGTTCAGGCCGGCCTTCATGCCGCTGGTTCCGCAGGCTTCTTCGCCGCGCCGGGGGTTGTTGAGCCACAGGTCGACGCCCTGCACCAGCTCGCGGCCGACCTCAATGTCGTAATCCTCCAGAAACACGAGACGCCGGTTGATCTCCGGATCGCGCGAAAGCTGGACGATCTCGCGGATCAGCGCCTTGCCGGGATGGTCCTTGGGATGGGCCTTGCCGGCGATGACGATCTGCACCGGCATTTCGGCGTTGGTCAGGATCTTCTTCAGCCGGCGGATATCGCGGAACAGGAGCGTGGCCCGCTTATAGGTGGCGAAGCGGCGGGCGAAACCGATGGTGAAGGTCTCCGCGTCCATGACCTCGCTCAGCCGCCGGACCTCGGCGGCCGAAGCTTTACGCCCCACCGCCGACGCCGTGACGCGCTCGCGGACGAAGCTCAGCAGGCGGCGCTTCCGCCGTTTGTGCGCCTCCCACAACTCGCTGGAGGGGATCTCGCGCACCAGGTCCCAGGTTTGCGGCTCCATGTAGCGCTCGCGCCAGTCGGGTTGCAGGTACTGGTCGTAGAGCATGGCGAAGTCGCCGTTGAGCCACGTCAGCAGGTGCACGCCGTTGGTGATGGAAGCGATCGGGATTTCCCAGGTGGGAAGTTCCGGCCACAGGCTTTGCCACATCTCCTGCGAAACAGCCTGGTGCAACCGGCTGACCGCGTTGCGGTAAGCGGAGGTGCGAAACGCGGCCACCGCCATCGAGAACGGCTCGTGCTCGTTGGAGGCGTGAACGCGGCCCAGGGCCAGCAGCGCCTCGAACGGAATGCCGTTGTCGCGGCAGTAATCCTGAAAGTACTCGTGCATCAACCCGGGCGCAAACAGGTCGATGCCGGCGGGCACGGGAGTGTGGGTGGTGAAGACGTTGTTCGATCGCGAGGCCTCCAGGGCCTCCTCGAAGCTCAGGTTCTCCTCCTTCATCAACAGGCGCACGCGCTCCAGGGCCAGGAAGGCCGAGTGCCCCTCGTTCATGTGGAACACCGTGGGCTTCAGTCCCAGAGCCTTGAGCGCGCGCAGGCCGCCGACCCCCAGCACGATCTCCTGCCGCATGCGGGTGTGGATGTCCCCGCCATAGAGCTGGTCCGTGATTTCGCGGTGTTCGGGGCGGACGTTCTCGGCGATGTTGGTGTCCAACAGGTAAAGCTGAACCCGGCCGACGTGCATCTGCCAGACCTTGACGAACAGCTCTCCGGTGGGCAGCTTGAGCGTGATCAGCAGGTCTCCCCGGCCGTCTCGCACCGGCATGACGGGCAAGGCATAGAAATCGTTGACGGGGTAACGCTCCTGCTGCCAGCCGTCGGGGTTGAGATGCTGCTGATGATAGCCTTTCTGGTAGAGCAGGCCGACCCCGACCAGGGGAATCCCATGGTCGCTGGCAGCCTTCAGGTGGTCGCCCGACAGGATCCCCAGACCGCCCGAGTAGATGGGGATCGACTCGGCCAGGCCGTACTCCATCGAAAAGTAGGCCACCAGCTTGTCGGAGGGCGGTGTTCCCCTCTGAAGGTAAGCGTCGAGGCGCTCGCAGGCGCGGCGATAGAGGAAGACGTAGCGCGGGTCCGCAGCCGCGCGCTCCAGCGTTGCCTGTGACATGCGTCCCAGCATGTGCACGGGGTTGTGCCCGCTCTGCACCCACAGGGTTGGTTCGAGCCTGCGGAACAGGCTGCGAATGCCGCTGTCCCATGTCCAGAGCAGGTTGTACGCAAGCTCACTCAGCCGCTCCAGCTCCTTGGGCAGGGCTGGCCGGACAAGGAACTCCTTGAAACGAACAATCTGAAAGTTCATTTTGGGGCTGGGCTACCCTTAGAATAGCAGGTTGAACCGCCAGTGGGGACCCACCATGATTCTGCCGGCCGCGCTCGTCCTGATGACCGTTGCACCTCCCGCTCCAGCCGACACCGGCAGCCTGCTCGGCAAGGTCGAGAAGCGGTACAACGGCGCCCGCACGCTTCAGTTGCGGTTCCAGCAGAGCTACGCCGTGCCCTCGCGCGGCCGAAGGACGGAGACCGGCGACCTGTATCTCCGCAAACCCGGACGCATGCGCTGGGACTACACCTCGCCAGCGGGCAAGCAGTTCGTCTCCGACGGCAAGGACGCGTACTTCTACAGCCCCAACACGAATCGCGTCGAGAAGATGAAGCTCAAGGAGAGCGACGACATGCGCGCGCCGCTGGCCTTCCTGCTGGGCCGGCTCGACTTCCAGCGGGACTTCCGCGAGTTCCACCTCCGGCCCGCGGCGGGCGGGACCTGGGTGGTGGCACTCCCCAAGTCCGACCGGCTGCCCTACCGGCAGGTCGAGTTCCTGGTCTCGCCGGCATTCGAGATACGGGAGTTGAAGGTGGTCTCGCAGGACAACTCGACCCTCGAGTTCCGGTTTGAGAACGAACGGTTGAACCCGGCGCTCAACGATTCCCTGTTCCGGTTCCAGCCTCCGCCCGGCGCCGAGATGGTGGAGACTGGTCCGGCGGAACACTAAGCGTCTCAAAGACAGCATCAACGGCGGCCCGGCTCCGAACGTCAGGAGGTATAGGGAGTGCTTTAGCCGCCGAATGCCTCAGTTCACGGTCAAGTATGCGGACGCCCGGGGAGAGATCCGGCAGGAGGCCGTCGACGCCGCCACGGCACAGGAACTCAAGGACCGCTACGCGCAGCAGGGGTATCTGGTCTACAGCGTCCGGGGACGCGGCGACCTGAACCTGACGAACCTGGGACGCAAGTCCAAGAAGCTGAACCTGGAGAAGTTCCTCATCTTCAACCAGCAGTTCGTCACGCTGATCCGGGCCGGGTTGCCAATTCTCAAGGCGCTGGACCTGCTGGCCGAACGGCTGACCGAACCCAAGCTGGGCCGGCACGTGATCGCGGTGCGGGACGATGTCCGCAACGGCACGCTGCTGTCGGAGGCGTTTCGCAGGCAGGGAGTTTTCCCGCCGATGTACGTCACCTCGGTAATGGCGGGGGAGAAGAGTGGCGCCCTGGGGGAGGTGCTGGAGCGCTACATCATCTACCAGCGGCTCTCCCTCGCCGTGCGCAAGAAGATCCTGCTGTCGCTGCTGTACCCGGCGGTGCTGATCTTCCTGGTCATCTGCCTGATCGTGTTCCTGGTCACCTACGTCGTTCCCAACTTCGCCGAGCTGTATCGCAGCATGGCGGCCGATCTGCCGGTGATCACCCAGGTGCTGGTGGCGGTGGGGACCACGGCCCGCAATTACGTGGTGGCGGGGTTTCTGGCGCTGGTGGCGGCGATCGTGGGGTTCCGCTTCTGGTCGCGGCGGGAATCGGCGAAGGAGAAGATCGACCGGGTCAAACTCCACACGCCCATCCTGGGCGAGATCTGGATCAAGTTCCAGGTGGCGCAGTTGGGCCGCGTGCTGAGCACGCTGCTTCAGGGAGGCATTCCGCTGGTCCAGGCGCTGGAAACCGCTTCGGATTCCGTCGGCACCTCGGTGCTGCGCAAGGCGTTGGAGCATTCGCGCCGGATGGTGAAGGAAGGACAGGCGCTGTCGGCGGCGCTCAACGCCACCGGCGTGGTGCCGGGGCTGGCCATCGATATGATCGAGGTGGGGGAATCCACCGGCGCGCTTCCGGCCATGCTGGCCAGTGTGGCCGAGTTCTACGAGGACGACGTGAACACGAGGATGACGGCAGCCCTGGCGCTGATCGAGCCGGCCATCATGATCTTCATGGGAGGCTTCGTGGCCTTCGTGATGGTGGCGCTGTACCTGCCGATCTTCTCGCTGGCCGACACATTGAAGTAGGGGGGCTGTCATGGGAACCGACCGGATTCGCATCACCGATTTCGAACAGGAAGCGGCCGAGGCGCGGGCGCTGGCGGCGCGCTACCGGGCGGAGTTCGTCGACCTGAGGGAGGCGCGGATCGATCACGACCTGTTCCGGTCGATTCCGGTTGACCTCATGTTTCGATATAACTTCGTCCCGTTACGCGCTGAAAACGGGACACTTGAGATCGCAATCACGGACCCGAAGAACCTCAACCTGATCGACGAGCTTTCTATCCTGCTGGAGAAGAAGCTGCGCGTGAAGGTGGCCACGCTCTCCCAGATTTCGGACCTGCTGAAGAAGAGCGAGCAGTCCCAGCGCGTGCTCGAGGAAGTCACCGAGGGTTTCACACTCGACGTCATCGGCGATGAAGAGAACCAGGACGAGACGCTTTCCATCGACCGGCTGACGGCGGATAACGACATCGCCCCGGTGATCAAACTGGTCGACACGACGATCTTCAACGCCCTGGAGCGGCGCGCTTCGGACATCCACATCGAGACGCGGGACGCCGAGGTGGCCATCAAGTACCGCATCGACGGCGTGCTGCACTACGCCATGCCGCCCATCGCCAAGGATTGGCATTCCACTATCATTTCGCGCATCAAGGTCATGTCGGAATTGGACATCGCCGAACGGCGCGTGCCCCAGGACGGCCGCTTCCGGGTGCGCTACAAGACGCGCCTGATCGATTTCCGCGTCTCCATCATGCCGACCATCTACGGCGAGGACGCCGTGCTGCGCGTGCTCGACAAGGAGTCGATGAGCGAGAAGTTCTCCAAGCTGACACTCGACGTGGTGGGGTTCGGCGAGGACGACCTGGTGAAGTTCCGCCGGTATATCAAGGAACCCTACGGGATGGTGCTGGTGACGGGGCCCACCGGGTCGGGCAAGACCACAACGCTATACGCCGCCCTGAGCGAGATCAAGAACGACGAAGACAAGATCATCACCATCGAGGACCCGGTCGAGTACCAGATCAAGGGCATCACCCAGATTCCAGTGAACGAGAAGAAGGGACTGACCTTCGCCCGCGGGTTGCGCTCGATCCTGCGCCACGATCCGGACAAGGTGATGGTGGGCGAGATCCGCGACCAGGAGACGGCGCAGATCGCCATCAACGCCGCCCTCACCGGCCACCTGGTGTTCACCACCGTTCACGCCAACAACGTGCTGGACGTGATCGGGCGGTTTCTGAACATGGGGGTGGAACCCTACAATTTCGTTTCGGCGCTGAACTGCATCCTGGCGCAGCGTTTGGTGCGCGTGATCTGCGCGCACTGCAAGACTCCGGTGAGGTATCCGGACGAGTACCTGGTCGAGAGCGGGCTGAACCCGGCGGAGTGGCGCGAGGTGACTTTCTACGAGGGCCAGGGGTGCTTCGAGTGCGGCGGGACGGGCTTCCGGGGCCGCACGGCCATTCATGAGCTGCTTGATCTTTCCGAGCGTATCCGCGAGATGATCCTGGACAAACGGCCCACGTCCGAGATCAAGCGGGCGGCCCGGGACGAAGGCATGACGTTCCTGCGCGAGTCGGCGCTCAAGAAGGTTCTACAGGGCGTGGCCACGCTGCGGGAAATCAACAAGGTGACCTTCATCGAGGCGTAGGGCACTCGCTATGATAG
>CAYOTD010000279.1:0-6882 GCA_964406685.1 uncultured Solibacteraceae bacterium
CCGTCTCCGACGCATGGATTACCGCCGGGTGGCCGGCCGGAACCTCGGGTGTGGGTTCCGGTTCCGCGCGTGGGAGAAAGAGCAGGAATGCAGATCCTCTGCCCGGTTCGCTCTCGACTTCGATCTGGCCGCCACTCTGCCGTACGATCCCGTACACGGTCGACAATCCCAGTCCCGTGCCCTGGCCGACGGGCTTGGTGGTGAAGAACGGGTCGAAGATCCGGGGCAGCATCTCGCTGTCGATCCCGCAGCCGGTATCCCGCACGGTGAGCCGCGAGCAGCGGCCGGGCGGCAGATCCGCGCGATGGCGCCCCCCGGCGGCGCCGCAGTCCACTTCGGCAAGCTCGACAAAGAGCTGGCCGCCCCGCGGCATGGCGTCGCGGGCGTTCACGGCGAGGTTCACAATCACCTGCTCGATCTGCCCGGCATCGGCGCGGACGAACTGAGGCGCCGGATCCAGCCGGGTGATCAGTTCGATGTCCTCTCCGATCAACCGCCGCAGCATCTTCTCCAGGTTCCGCACTACCTGGTTAAGGTCGAGCACCTTGGGCTGCAAGACCTGGCGCCGGCTGAACGCCAGCAGTTGGCTGGTGAGGGACGCGGCTCGCTGCCCAGCGCCCTGTATCTGCTCGACATACTCCCGCGTCCGGCCGGCGACGTCGTCCCGGGCCAGCAACATGGCGCTGTACCCGTTGATCACCGTCAGCAGGTTGTTGAAATCGTGCGCGACGCCGCCGGCGAGCTGCCCGATGGCCTCCAGCTTCTGCGATCGCAGCAGTTGCTCCTCCAGCGCCTTGCGTTCCGAGATGTCCGTCGCGATACCGCAAACGGCGAATGGCTTCCCTTCGCCGTCCAGCAGCGGGAACTTGAGCGCCAGGTACGTGTGCATCTCCCCGCCCTGGGACGCGCTTTCCTCCAGTTCCGAGGGCTCGCCCGTTTCCAGGACCCGGCGGTCGGAGGCGCGATACCCTTCCGCCATCTCCCGCGGGAACAGATCGAAGTCGGTACTGCCGATGAGCCTCTCTTCCGGGCAGCCGAACAGATCCACAAAGCGCCGGTTCGCCAGCAGGTAGCGGCCATTGGCGTCTTTCACGAAGATGACCGCCGTGGAGCGGTCCAGAATGGCCTGCAAGTACCGCTGGCTTTCCCGAAGATCCGCCTCCGCTTTCCGGCGCTCCTCGTTCTCCCGGCGCAGGGATTGATACAGCCTGGAGTTCTCCAGCGAGATGGCGGCCTGCGCGGCCAGCAGGTCCAGCATCGCCGATCGCTCGGCCGGGAAGGCGTGATCGCTGAGATTGTTTTCCAGGTACAGCACCGCCACCGCGCGGGACTGCCGGACGATGGGCAGGCAAAGCACCGACCGTGGCCGGACCCGGCTGAAGTACTCGTCGCCCGAGAAGTTGTGCGGCGCCGCGGCATCCTCGAGCACGACTTTCTCCGCCGTCCTCCGGACATAGTTGACCAGCGCCGCCGGAACCATCTCCTCCCGGAATCCGTACGATACCCGGATTTCCTGTTCCACCACGCGTGCTTCGGCCGCGGTCGGGCGCTCTCCGTCCGCCAGCATCAGCAGGCAGGCTTTCTGTGCCCCGGCCTGCTCGAGGGTGACGCGCAGCAGCCCGTCCAGCAGCGGCTCCAGCTCGATCTCGCCGGAAATCGCCGTGGTCGCCTTGGCGATGGCGAGGGCGTCCAAGTCCTCGGCCCGCGCCCCGAAAGTGTGCGGGGATCCCTCCGCCGGCCGTCCGGACAGTTCCGGATGCTGCGCGTCGATCAGCTTCACCTTGGCGAGAGCGCCCCACCGCAGATAGCACTCCCGCGCCCGCCGCAGGTAGGCGTCGGCGGCCGTCTGGATTCCGCGCGCCTGGTAGAAACGCGCCGCGAATTCCGCCGCCAACGCCTCGATGTGAACGAATCCGCTCTCCGCGGCCGCCCGGATGGCCTGCTCGTACAGTGCGGCGGCATCCTGTTCGCGGCCTTCCAGCCGGGCCATCTCGGCGCAGAGCAGCGCGTGCCGGCCGGCGAAGTTCGCGGGAAAGGCGGCCACCCACAAGCGGAACTGTTTCTCGTGCTCGGCCAGACTCACCAGATTTCCGGTCTGCTCGGCCGGTCGCATTTGTTCGTGGTGTGCCGCCCGCGCCAGCGCGGCGAGGAAGCGGAATTCGATTTCGCTCAGCAGATTCGATTGAGGACCGAGGAACGCGGCCGCCTCGCCGGCGTCCGCCAAGGCCTGCCGGTAATCGCCCGCCAGCAGACTCCCCCAGGTCTTGTACAGGTAGTAGATGGAACTCAGATGCGGGCGGACGTCCGACTTGAGACCGGCCTCGAAGACGCGGGCGTCGAAACCGCCCGAGACCTCGGGAGCGCCCGAGCCCTCTCCCGCGGCCCATCCCAGGAACCGCCGGATCGCGAGGATCGTCTCATGCATGAGACCGAAGCCCGTTCGGCGAACGATCGCCAGTTGCCGGTCCGCTTCCGCGATCACTTCTGGCAGCGGGCAGCCCGCCGCCAGGCGGTATTGCACGGTCTTCTCCGCCGCGTAGGCGATGTAGTTCACCTCGCCGCAGGCGGTCGCCGCTTCCTGGGCTTTCATGCACCAGGAAACCGCGTCGCGCAGGCGCCGCAGGCACGGCGTCGCAAAATTCACGAGCGTGAAATACGCGTGGGTCTTGCCGAGCGGGAACCGGTGCGTCTCCGCCAGATCGCAGGCAAGCTCGGCAAAAGCCGCCGCGTCGTCCCATCGATCGCAGAACCGCCCCAGTACGGAGCCGTACACCATGTAGCCGTGAAGCGAGAGTTCCGCATGGCCGTGGCGCAGACTCAGGCGGGCGCTCTCGCAGGCCAGGAAATCGTGCAGCAGCGAGTGAGTGAAGTAGGCCGCCGGCTGAGCGGTTTCCAGCAGCGCCAGTGCGGCCTGCGCCTCCGGATCGGTCATCAGCGGTTCTCCGGCGAGATCCGCGATAGAGCGGCCTCCCAACTCCGCCAGCACCTCCAGAGCCCTGGAGCGGAGCGCTTCGCGGCTGAGATCAAGGGGGAACTGGAGGCCGAACAGCTCCAAGCAGGAGGTCCGCACTGCCTGGATCGCCTCGTCGATCTCGTTCAGAGTGGTGTGGACCTCGATCTTCAGGCGGTAGACTTCCGACCGCTCGACCGTCCCGCGCGCCTTCCCCATCAGCCGGTCCAGGGTCCCCAACGCCGCCCGAGCTTCGCCCCGGACCCATTGGCAACGCGCCCGTTCCAGCCAAAGACCATAGGTGAGATCGCGCTCCGTCTCCCAACTGCCGGGGGGCAACAGGAATTGCCCGGCCGTCAGGTAATCCAGTGCCGAGTCGTAGGCCGCGGCCGCCATCGCCTTCCGGCCTGCCTGGAGGTTCAGCTCCGCGACTCGGATTCGCTCCCGCTTCTGTTCGATCAGAGCGGCGCCGCCGTTGAACTGCCCCACCACGTCGAACAGCCGGTCCGCCAGTTGGCCCGAGGGCAGGCCGGCCAACAGCGCCCGCCCGATGGCGAGATGAAGGTGCGCCTGCTGTTCGGGGGGATGTAGAGACAGAGCGGCCTGCCGGACGCGGTCGTGCCGCCAGCGAAACACGCCTTGCGCGGCATTCTGGCCCGGCAGGTCCGCCACCGCGGCGGCGAACGGGTCCGAGCACTCCAGGACCAGCCCTTCGCTCACGGCCGGTCCGAGTTCCGCCGCAACCCGGTCCACCGGCTTGCCGGCCACCACGGCCAGGGCGGCCAGGTCGAACTCGCCCCCCAGGTGGGCCGCCATCCGGAGCAGGCTCTGCGTCGGCTCCGGCAACCGCACGATCACGCCGGCGGCCAGGTCGATGACGCTGCCGGCGATCCGCGCGCTCCGGATCTTCTCCATGTCCCAACGCCAACCCCCTCTCTGCCGGTCGAACGAGATCAGTTCGTCCTGCTGGAGCGTCTGCAAGAGCTGGTTCACGAACAGGGGATTTCCTCCCGTGTATTCCCGAATGATGCCGGCCAGCGGCGCGGCCGTTTCCTCCTCGCAACGCAGCGTGTCCGCCACCAGGCGGCGGAGCGATGCATCGTCCAGCGGTCCGAGATGGATCTCGAAGAATGGGACACTGCCCCGGATCGAGTCCAGAGTCTGCCTCAACAGGCTGGCGTTCGGCCCCTCGCCTTCGCGGTATGACCCGATCAGACACAGGTGAAGCGGTTGCGGACCAGTGCCTGTATGCTCGATCAGCCGCAGCGTGGCGGCATCGGCCCAGTGCAGGTCGTCGAGGAAAAGCGCCACCGGATGCTCCCGCCGCGCGAAAGCGCCGGTGAACGAGACGAACAGATCGTGCAGCCGGCGTCTGGTGTCCATCCACGGCCCTTCGGCGGCCGGCGGCTGTCTCCCGATGATGAGACCCAGGCGCGGCAGCCACTCCACCAACAACTGGCCGTAAGGGCCTGCCGCCTCGCGCAGCCGCTCGCGCCATTCCGCCAGCCGCTCGTCCGGCTCGGCCAGCACGCGATCGATCAACTCTCCGAAGGCGCCCTGGAGGGCGGCATAGGGCGTCTCCCATTGGCGCTGATCGAACTTGCCCGAAACGAAGAAGCCCTTCGCCCCGGCTACCGTCCGCTGGAACTCTCGCGCCAGTGACGTCTTCCCCACGCCCGCCTGACCCGAGATCAACACCATCGCCGGCCGGCCGGTGGACGCCGCGCGCGCATAGGCCTCTTGCAGGACGGCGAGTTCGGCGTCCCGGCCGTAGAGCCGCGCCAGAACCGGCAGCCGGTCCGGACAGTCCGTCTGGCCGAGCCGGAACCAGTCGATCCGGCCCTCGGCCTCCCACTGCTTCAGGCACCGCTCCAGGTCCGCTCTCAGACCCAGCGCCGTCTGGTACCGTTCCTCGGGCGGCTTCGCCAGAAGCTTCAGGACGACCTCCGCCACCACCGGCGGCGTCCACGGAACCGCGTCGAGGGGTGACGGTGGAGTCCGAGCCACGTGGCAGTGGATCCATTCCAGCGGGTCGGCGCCGCGAAACGGCAACGCGCCGGTCAGCATCCGGTAGAACGTCACTCCCAGGGAGTACAGATCGCTGCGGTGGTCCGTCGGCCGGTTCAGGCGTCCGGCCTGCTCCGGGGACATGTAGGCGAGAGACCCTTCGATCAACGATCCGTGACGGCGGGCGCCGCCCTCTGCCGGCAGCCGGAAGGCGATATCGAACCCGGTGATGGTGGCCTCGCCGGTGGTGGGATGAATCAGTATGTGCCGCGGCTGGACGTTTTTGTGCACCACTTGGCGCGCATGCACCCCAGCCAGGGCTGTAGCAATGCGAACTGCCAGCCGGAGGAAAGCCCCCACCTCCATCGGCGCACCACACAACTCTTCCAGCGTGCGCGCCTCCGTCTCCGCCGCCGAACCGCCATCTCCCAGTGGCTGCATGACGGGCATCCGCCCCGATGCCTCAAGTAGTAGCAGATCAAGCCGTTCGGGGCAAGACCCTTGTCGCGCGCAGCCTTCCCAGGGGAACCGCCACGATGATGGCGCCGACGGCGAACCCGGCCACCGAGCAGATCGTGGCGTTCCCCAGCAGACCGGCTCCTGCGGCGAGGGTCGGAACCCCCATGCAGCCGAGCGAGAACGGCGAGGGTGACAGGATGTTCAGCACGCTCCAGGCCACCAGAGAGGGAAAGAAACCCCGCAGGATGTCGCTGACCGTGGCGGTGGAAAAAGGCCGAGAGACTGCCGCGCTCGAACAACACGGACACAATCCAGGGAGCGGTGGCGCAGACGAAGACGGCCAGCGCGGCGCGGGAGTCGTGCCGGGAGCGGAAACGCGCGATCTCGCTCAGCATCAAGGCAGTGATCGAACCCGAGGTGGCACCCACTCCGAACGTCGATGCGAAAGCGCGCGTGACCACCGCGTCCAGCCCGACCAGCACGGAGTGGAGAAGCACCGGCAGCGGTTCGCGCCACAGGAACCACCACCCCGGCGTACGGGCCAGACCGGCCGGCGGTGAAGGCGGCCACGGCGATGGTGATGATGTTGACCACGCTCTGGTGGAACGCCGGCACGGCGAAGCGCCGTCCGCTGTAAAGCAGCGCCGTGAACAACGCACTGCCGGCCAGGGCCGGAATCGCCAGCGACGTGATCCGCAGGAGCACGGTGGCGGTCTCCGCAGTCTCGCGCGACAGCCCGGGAGCCAGTACCCGCACCGCCGGCCCGGCCAGCAGGATCAGCACGGCGGTGAAAACCAGCACCGGCCGGAACAGCCCTCGCGACGGATCCGCGAACACGCCCCGTCCCCAGCAGGTAGGCGATATAGGCGTGCCGCACGAAGCCCAGCGCCTGGCCGGTCATCAGTCCGGCCGCAACCACAACCCCGCCCTTGAGAGTCTCCCACTCGGAGATGGGCGAAGGCGGCTCGCCGATCGTTGCACTCATGACACGGCTACCGGGTCCCGGCAGACCATTCTGGCAACCCGTCAGGCGGTCTCCGGCCCGCGATAGCCGTCCCGCCCGCCTTGCTTGGCCGCGTAGAGCCGCGCATCGGCCCGGGCCAGCAGTTCGGCGATGCCGTCCTCCGGCCGGATCACGGCCACACCTATGGACACCGTCGGGCATATGACGTGATCGGCCCACCGCACCTGACAGCTTCGGACGAGGCCGCAACAGCGTTCCGCGATCAAGCAGGCGCGAGCGGCGTCGACGTTGGGCAGAATGGCGACGAATTCCTCGCCGCCCCACCGTCCGAGGAAATCGAAAGACCGGAAGTTGTTGACCAGGGTCCGGGCAACGGCTTGTAGCACGGCGTCGCCCGCGTCATGGCCGCAGGTGTCGTTCACCGTCTTGAAGCGGTCCAGATCGAAGAACAGCACGGCAAACTCGTCGCCTTCCCGCTGATACAGCGAGTACTTCTCCCGCA